>JAMLHE010000001.1:0-300000 GCA_023957315.1 Candidatus Kapaibacterium sp. | reverse complement strand
TTGCTCAAAGAGCAACTTTTAGCAAAAGGTACAGATGTTGGTAAAGTGGAATTGCAAGTGGCACAATTATCAACACAGAAAGAAATTGTATTAAGTAAATTCAACCAAGTCCTGAATGCTTTGAAATTCGCTATAGGCATTCCAATCGAGCAAAATCTTCAGATTGAACCGGAAATTGAATTTCAAAAAAGTAACGAATACAGCAAGTCAATTACTTTGGATATGCAAATTGTGAAGACTCAAAACAATTTGTTAGCCAATGAGATAAGCACATTGAATAAATCGAGATTTTTACCTTCGCTTAATCTCATAGCTTCTTATGGAGCAAGCGGTTTTGGATATGATAAGCAGCCTAATAGTTTCTTGAATTTTTACCCAATCGGTTTTGCAGGCATTCAACTTTCATATCCTCTGTTCAACGGTACAGTAACGAAACAAAAAATTAATCAAAAAAATATTGAAGTACTAAACAATGAGCTTCAATTTGACTTAATCACTGACCAGAGCAATATGCAGACAGAAAACGCAAAATCGCAAATAAAAGTTGCATATTATTCTATTGAAAAGACAAAAGAGCAAATCAAGTTTGCTACTGAGATTTACCAACAAACGATATTACAGCAGAAACAGGGGTTGGCAAATCTCACGGATGTGATATTAGCTGACAATACTTTGCGTGAAGCACAACAATCATACCTGTCTTCAGTAATAGATTATCTGAAAGCTGATTTAGAACTGAAAAAAGTAAGCGGAAACTTATCAATTAAGAATTAAGAATTAAGAATTGAGAATTGAGAATTGAGAATTGAGAATTGAGAATTGAGAATTAAGAATTAAGAATTGAGAATTGAGAATTGAGAATTAAGAATTGAGAATTAAGAATTAAGAATTGAGAATTAAGAATTAAGAATTGAGAATTGAGAATTGAGAATTGAGAACTGAGAATTGAGAATTAAGAATTATCAACTATAAATTAATAATAATATGAATTGGAAAAGAATAATTGGATTGTTGTTGGGGGCTGCATTGATAGCCTTCGTTGTCATTAAGTTGATATCCAACAAAGAAATTGCTCAAGATAGAGTTTATCAATACGATAAAGAGCAAGCAATCAATGTCCGGGTAGATTCTATTCGAAATGAATTTATTGGGGACGAATTGAGTTATAGCGGGACTTTCGAGCCAAATAAGGAATCGAAATTGAGCTCTGAATTACAGGGTAAAATCAATGGAATTTTTGTAGATGTTGGAAGCTATGTCAAAAAGGGTCAGTCGTTAATACAGTTAGATAATTCTCTATTAAAACTACAACTACAGACTGTTGAAGTGCAGATTGAAGGATTAGAAGCAGACTTTGAACGCTATCAAATTTTAGTTAAAGCAGATGCCATTCAAGGTGTCCAATTAGAAAAAGCTGAATTAGGCTTGAAATCCGCAAAAGTCCAAAAGGCTACACTATTGGAGCAAATAAGCAAAACCATCATCAAAGCACCTTTTGACGGTGTGATAACAGCAAAACTGAGTGAAGTAGGTTCATTCGCAGCGCCTGGAGTACCCTTACTTCAGTTAACGGACATTTCAACTTTAAAATTCACTGTAAATATACCGGAAAGTGCATTATCAAATTTCAAATTGGATAATATTTACTCAATCAAAGCTGATGTTTATCCCGACTTTGCTCTCGATGGTTCGCTTATCATGGTAGGCAGTAAGGCAAATATGGGTAGTAGTTTTCCGGTTCAGTTTAAAGTGAAAAACACTTCCGATTTCAAAATTAAATCCGGAATGTTTGGAAAAGCATTTTTATCGAACGAAAATCAAGAAAAAGGCATCATGATTCCTGCTTCAGCTATCGTAGGTACTTCAAATCAGCAACAAGTATATTTGGTAAAAGACAATAAGGCTGTATTGCAGAACATAAGCGTTTCAGAACGAATTCAGAATAAAGCGCTTATATCGAATGGTTTGAAAGCAGGCGATGTTATTATCACAAATGGATTCATCAATTTATATGACGGCGCTAATATTTCAATTAAGAATTAAGAATTAAGAATTAAGAATTGAGAATTGAGAATTAGGAATTGAGAATTAGGAATTGAGAATTAGGAATTGAGAATTAGGAATTGAGAATTAAGAATTGAGAATTGAGAATTGAGAATTAAGAATTGTCAAATAAAAATTAAGAAATAATAATATGAAAACGAACAATATCATTCAAGACAAATCATTTGCTTTTGCTATCAGAATTGTCAATCTCTACAAATACTTATTGGCTGAAAAGAAAGAATTTGTTTTATCAAAACAGTTGCTTCGGAGTGGTACAAGTATTGGAGCAAATGTGGAAGAAGCCATCGGAGGTCAATCTAAAAAAGACTTTATAGCCAAAATTTCTATCGCATACAAAGAAGCGAGAGAAACAATGTATTGGCTGAAATTATTAAAAGCCACTCAATATTTAGAAGAAAAAGAAGCTGATAGTATTCTGCATGATGTAGAAGAATTATGTAAAATTCTATCTTCTATCCTCCTGTCCTCAAAGGAAGCTAATTCTTAATTTTTAATTACTAATTTTTAATTGATTATGAACATTACAGAAATTTCAATCAAAAGACCATCGCTGATAATAGTATTATTCAGTGTATTTATCTTATTAGGTTATATCGGGTATAAGAATTTGAGTTATGAATTAATGCCGGACTTTAACCAACCGGTAGTTGTAATCAAAACGGTATATCCCGGAGCCGAGCCAAACGAAGTAGAGAGTTCGGTCTCAAGAAAAATCGAAGATGCCCTATCGAATTTGGAAGGCGTTGATTACTTGGTTACCAAGTCGTTACCAAATGCCTCCATCATTATTGCTAATCTAAAATATGGAACTGACTTAGACAAAACAATGCAAGATGCTCAACGGTACATTGACAATATTCGCAAAGATTTGCCGAATGAAATTTTAAGCCCTGTTATGAGCAAAGTTTCGCCTAACGATTTACCAATAATGTCTATCAGTGCAACAAGTAATTTGCCTGCCACAGAGTTTTATCAAAAAATGATTGATGATTATCTGCCTCAAATTCAACAAATTAAGGGTGTGGCAGAGATAACGGTTTTAGGTGGGGAAGAAAGAGAAATACAAGTGCAAGTGAATCAGGACAAACTGGAATTGTACAGAATTTCATTGTATCAGGTGGTTGAAGCGATTAATCGTTCGGGATTAGATTTGCCTGCCGGAAAGGTTCAAACTGATAAAGAAAGCAATTCAGTTCGATTAACAGGGAAATTCACAAAACTAAAAGACATTGAAAATGTACAGATTGCAATGCCTATTCAGGGTAGCCCTATTTATGTAAAAGATGTGGCTGATATCATTGACGGTATAAAAGAAACCACATCCATAAGCCGATACAATGGCATAGGTGGTATTGGTCTTCTTCTGAAAAAGCAAGGTGATGCCAACGCTGTTGACGTTTCGGAATTGGTAAGAGAAAAATTTGCAGCAATAGAGTCACAGAATCCTGATTCGGAATTACAATTCATCATTGCCGACGACAGTACAGATAACACAATTGCCGCAGTAAATTCTGTGATTATAGACTTAATTTTGGCAGTATTTTTAGTGTCGCTTGTAATGCTACTATTTTTGCGAAGTCTGAGAAATTCAATCATAGTTCTTGTGGCAATCCCAACTTCCTTGGTTACTGCATTTGCTGTAATGTGGATATTGGGATACACCTTGAACCTAATGACGCTTTTAGCCATGTCATTAATCATTGGCATATTGGTTGATGATGCCACCGTAGTTTTGGAAAATATCCAGCGTCACTTAGATATGGGTAAAAAGAAAAGAACAGCTGCTATGGAGGGCAGAATGGAAATTGGATTCTCGGCAGTCTCCATCACTTTAGTTGATGTTGTAGTGTTTATACCCATTTTGTTTCTACAGGTATTCGTGGCAGATATGCTCAAACAATTTTCGGTAGTAGTTGTAACCTCTACTCTTACCAGCTTATTAGTGGGATTCACTCTTACGCCCTGGATGGCTTCACGAATTGGGAAAAAAGAAGATTTGCAAGCGACAAATCTCTTTAATCGCTTCTTACTTTGGTTCGAAAAGCAATTGGAAGTCTTTATCAATTGGTACGGTAGAAAATTGGAATGGGTTCTGAGTCATAAACTTATTTTTTCGGGAATTGTCCTGCTACTTTTTGTGATGACATTTGGTATACTTAAGCAAGGTATAATTGGAAAAGAATTGATTTCTACGGGTGACCAAGGAAAATTCAGGTTAGCATTGGAATATGATAAGTATATATCTATCGAACAAAATAATTTAGTATCCTCCGAAATTGAGCAATTCATAATATCTCAACCGGAAGTATCAACGGTTTTCAGCAACATAGGTGGTCCTAGCACCGGAATTGGAAGTTTGGGAGTTGGTTCGCCCAATAAGACTGAATTTACCATTCAATTAAAAACTAAGAAAGAAAGAAATAATATTAGAACCGAAGAATTCATGCGACGATTGCGAAGTGATTTGCAAATGAATTTCCCGGGTATAAATTATTCAATGGCAGCTTTGGGGTTAGTTCCTCGCTCTGCACCAATCGAAATTACATTGAGTGGAATTAATTCAAATCTGGTTATGCACCATGCCAAAGAATTAAAGTCTGTAATTGAAACTATTCCCGGTGCCGATAATGTTCGCTTATCGGTCGAAGAGGGAAGTCCCGAATTCAAAATAATCCCCGATAAAGATAAGATGCAACGGCTGGGGTTGAATACCGCTTATGTTGGATTAAATCTTAGAGCCGCTTATACAGGTAATGATGACGCTACTTTAACTGAAGTAGGTATAGAATATCCCATTAGAATTCGCTTAAATGAGTTCAGTAGGCAAAATTTTGAAGATGTACAACAACTAACCATAACGAATCAAATGGGTATCCCTGTGAAAATCTCACAATTTGCGAGCGTTCAGCATGACAATTCCCCATCATTATTAGAAAGAAAAGACCGCCAACCGGCTGTTACTCTGACTTCTGACGCATTGGGCAGACCCTCCGGAACTGTTGCCGACGATGTAGTAGCTTATCTGAAAGATAATCCTTTGCCTAAAGAAGTGGAAATGACTTGGGGTGGCGACATCAAAAGACAAAATGATAGTTTCGGTGCATTAGGTTCAGTATTGCTTATTTCATTTTTGTTGATTTATCTTATTTTAGTTGCCTTATATGACAACTTCATTTATCCTTTTGTGGTTTTGTTCTCCATTCCTGTGGCTGCCATTGGTGCTTTCTTAGCATTAAACCTAACATTGAGCAATTTAAGTCTATTTGCCCTATTGGGGCTGATAATGTTGATGGGCTTAGTGACCAAGAACGCCATTCTAATTGTTGATTTTACCAATCAATTAAAAGCCGGAGGCAAACACTTTAGAGACGCTTTAATTATTGCAGGAAAAGAGCGAATGAGACCCATACTGATGACAACACTTTCGATGGTTTTTGGAATGCTACCGATTGCATTGGCAACAGGTACCGCAGCGGAATGGAAAAACGGTTTAGCATGGGTCATTATTGGAGGTCTGCTTTCCTCGCTAATTTTGACAGTGTTTTTAGTACCAATGGTTTATTATTGGGTTGACACTGCGAAAGAAAAATTTAGCAAAAACAAATAGAAACATTTGCAAATTAGCATCTCTACACTTTCTGTTCCGTCAGTTGTTACAAAGACGGGATGAAATTACTCCTGTCCATGCTGTAATCTTGATAATCCTGTTCAGAAAATTGATTTGTATTTATTTAATTTTTTTTGCTAATTTTGTTTATTCAATAATATTCTAATTATGAATATGACCAGAGAAGAAGCAGAAATAATTTTGCAGCGGACATTTAGGCTTTCAAGATTTTATGATGAGCAATGGCTCACTATTGATAAAATTTTGAAAGGAGAAAGAGTATTGCTCATTGAAAAGACGGGCTTTGGGAAGTCGCTCTGTTTCCAATTTCCGGCGACGATTTTCAAAGGGACAACTGTAATATTTTCTCCGTTAATTGCACTGATGAGAGACCAAGTCAGCAAATTAACAGCACTTGGGATAGAAGCAAAATGTATCAATAGCGAGCAAACTCCAGAAGAAAACGCTCAAATAATCAGCGACGCCAAACAGGGCAGAATTCAAATCCTTTATATTGCTCCCGAAAGGCAAGAAAATAGTGATTGGATTGAAGCCACACGCCAAATAAATTTATCAATGGTTGTGGTTGATGAGGCGCACTGTATTTCGGTTTGGGGGCACGACTTCAGACCTGCTTTCAAGAGAATAATTAATCTCGTTAAGCTGCTGCCAACAGGACTTCCCGTACTTGCAACCACGGCAACAGCCACAAAAAGAGTTGAACTTGACGTTGCCCAACAAATCGGAAACAACATTCAGACAATTCGCGGAAATTTAATGCGAGACAATTTCAAATTGTACGTTATTAAAGTTTCGTCCCAAGAGGAAAAGATGATTTGGCTCGGTAGGTACATGAACAAGATTCCCGGCACCGGAATTCTTTACACCGGTACAAGGGTTGATACCGAAATTTTCTCGAAATGGTTTGAGCATCTGAATATATCATCTACTGCCTACAATGCAGGATTAGACCCGAATTCAAGAATTGCCATAGAAAATGGATTGATGTCGAACCAATGGAAGTGCATAATTTCTACCAACGCATTAGGCATGGGAATAGACAAGCCCGACATCCGATTTATAATTCATACTCAAATTCCCCAATCACCAATTCACTATTACCAAGAAATTGGCAGAGCAGGCAGAGATGGTGAGCCCTGCTATATTGTTTTGTTCTACAATCCCGATGATAAAAAATTGCCCGAAGCATTTATTGAAGGCGGCAGACCCTCAATTAAAAAATATGAAAAAGTGATTGAAGTCGTTAAATCTGAGTTACTCGGCGAAAAAGACATAATGAAACGCAGCAACTTAAAGCAAAATCAAATCAGAGTAATCAAAGCTGACCTGATGGAGCAAGGAATAATCAGGGAAGTAATGATTGGACGGAGTAAGAAATATGAGTACGTGCGAAATTCTCAACCATTAAATACTGCAGCATTCGAAGATTTGCGAAAAGCTAAATTTGATGACTTGGATAGTATGATTGAATATGTTGAAACTGATAAATCACGAATGAAATTTCTCTGTGATTATCTGGGCGATACTTCTAATCATACCTTCACCAATTGTGACAACACGGGCGAAAAGCGAATTACAGTGACGGTCACTCCCGAATGGTCGGAGAAATTGCAGAATTTTTGGGAAAATTATTTCCCTGTCTTAGAAGTCGAAACAAAAGGTTCAAATATCGTAAATGGAGTGGCAGCCTCCTATTATGGCGTTTCGAATGTCGGTGCTGCTTTGCATGCTTCAAAATATGAAAGCGGCGGTGATTATCCCGACTTTCTTTTGAAATTGGTGCTGAAAGCATTCAGGAATAAATTCGGGCAAGAGAGATTTGATTTGGTGATTCATGTTCCACCAACGCAATCGGGCGATTTGGTGAAGAACTTTGCCACAAAAATTGCTCAGGTTTTGAAGTTCCCAATCTCTCACGAATTGATAAAAAGCAGGGAAACAGAAAAGCAAAAAGTATTCGAGAACAATTATCTAAAGTCTGAAAATGTAAAAGGAGCTTTCTTTTTGCCGCATCCAAATGAAGTACGCGGCAAAAGCGTTCTACTAATTGACGATATATTTGATAGCGGTGCAACGGTAAAAGAAATTGGTAAATATTTAACGGAGCTGGGAGCAATAAAAATTGCCCCAATAGTCATTGCTAAAACAGTAGGAGGAGATATAGTATAATATGAGAAATGAGGAAACACCTTATTGGTTAGCATTGGCGCACCTGCCACGATGGGGGCATTTGAAAATAAACAACCTTATCATTGAGTTTTTTCACGAGAACAAGATTTCAATAGAGGAGTTTTTTCAGTTAAGTGAAAGTGATTGGAAAAATCAATACCAGTTAGATGAAAAGCAAATTTCAGACTTAAACCAAGCAAAATCGGAAATAGCGAGTAACGCTTTTTTAGCCGAGTCCTTTATTAGTCAAGGATTTGAAATTATCCCTATTACTTCGCCCGAATATTCCAAGACTTTAAAAAATAATTTGAAAACAGCCTATTCCCCTGCTGTGCTTTATGTCAAAGGGAATAAGAAAATTCTCGAGGAAAAATCAATCGCCATCGTAGGTTCGAGGAACGCATCTGAAACAGCCTTGAAGTTCACGGACAACATTGCGAAACTTGCAAGTGTGGAATATAAAGTGGTAGTTAGTGGCTTTGCCAAAGGCGTTGACAAACAAGCGCTTGATTCAGCCATTAACTACAACGGTCAAAGTATAATCGTGCTTCCGCAAGGCATTATGACATTCGGTTCGGGATTCAACAAATATTACAAGCAAATAATCGAGGGAAATGTCTTAGTTTTGAGCACATTCTTCCCGAAAGCACCTTGGAATGCCGGATTAGCAATGGCTCGTAATCCAATTATTTACGGGCTTGCCGACGAAATTTATGTAGCCGAATCAGCCGAAAATAGCGGGACTTGGTCGGGTGTGGTTGATGGATTACGCAAGGACAGAAAAATCTATGTCCGCCAACCCGACACGGACGAAAATAATGCGAATAATCTCCTGATTCAAAAAGGTGCAATTGCTGTGGACTTCAATGGGGCTGAATTGCCCAAGAGTGACGACCAATCAAATAATGCTCCAAATGATAGTGAATCGTTGAAAGAAACAAAACAAACGATATTGTTTGAATAACACACCCCACACAAAAAAAAAAGAGGCTCGAGAGCCTCTTTTTAAGATTTTTGCCGTGAACTATTATGTGCCGGCGTTGTAATCGTTCATGTAAACGATTTGCTCTGGAGTGAGTTGGTCAATTTTCATGTGCATCATAGCTAATTTTGTTTCGGCTACGTATTCGTCTTGAGCCGGGTCAGGAGTGATAACTTTGACAGGAATCGGGTCGCCTGATTTGTGCATAGTGACGAGGTTGAGATGTGCCATGAATTGATTCGCAAATGACATGTCCATAACTTCTGAAGGGTGACCTTCGGCTGCGGCTAAGTTAATCAATCTGCCTTGAGCCAAAAGATAAATCTTTCTGCCGTCTTTCATAGTGTATTCTTCGCAATTGGCGCGGATAGTACGCTTGCTTACAGCAATTTCTTCCAATTCGGGAATATTGATTTCAGCGTCATAATGTCCGGTGTTGCAAACGATTGCACCGTCTTTCATTACTTCAAAATGCTCTTTGCGGATTACATCTTTGACACCTGTTGCCGTACAGAAAATATCGCCAACTTTGGCTGCATCTTCCATTGTCATTACAGTGTGTCCTTCGAGGTAACCTTTGAGTGCAGCAGTTGCTTTTACTTCGGTGATGATAGTGTTCGAGCCCATTCCTTTCGCTCTTTTGGCAACACCCGAGCCACAATGTCCGTGACCTGCAACGACAAAATTCTTGCCGGCAAGCATTACCGAAGTTGCGCGGATGATACCGTCAATAGTGGATTGACCTGTACCATAAACATTGTCAAAGTCCCATTTTGTTTCAGCGTCATTGACGGCAAAAACGGGATAGAGCAATTGTCCGGCTAATTCGCGAGCTCTTAAACGGCTTACACCGGTTGTAGTTTCTTCCGAGCCACCGACTATGTGCTGAGTTGCGAGTTCTTTATATTTTTCATGAACTGTATCAATCAAATCGCAACCGTCATCAAGTGTCAGATGTGGCTTTCCGTCAATCGTACGTTCTATGCACCAGTAAAAATCTTCCTTGTTGTTGTACCAAGCGTAAATCTTGATTCCGTCAGCAGCCAAAGCGGCAGCTACTGCGTCACTTGTCGAAAGTGGGTTGCATCCTGACCAAAGCACTTCGGCTCCGGCATCTCTGAGTGTTTTGATTAGAACAGCAGTTTCTTTGGTTACGTGCAAACAGCCTGCGATAGTATAACCTGCAAAAGGCTTAGTTTCGCTGTATTTTTTACGCAATCCCATTAAAACAGGCATATTTGCTTCTGCCCAATCAATTAATTTTCTGCCTTCATCGGCAAGTTCGATATTGCGAACGCAATATTGCCCTAAAACTTCGGAGAAGTTGCCGGTTGCGGCTTTTGATGGTATATTTGACATTTATAAATCCTATATTATTAAAATTCTAATTAAAATTTTTCTTGAACAATTCTACAAAGCTTAATTGTTCCCAAGGGAATTCATTTCGTCCGAAATGCCCATAAGCAGCTGTGTTGCGGAATATCGGTTTTTTGAGGTCTAATCTTTCGATTATGGCTCTCGGCGATAAATCTATGTTCTTCAGTATGAATGATGCTAATTCAGTTTCGTCCACCATCGAAGTGCCATGTGTTTTGACGTTGATTGAGACAGGTTGGGCTACACCGATTGCATATGATAATTGTATCGTACATTCTTTTGCGATTTCGGCAGCTACGATGTTTTTCGCCAAATGTCTTGCTGCATATGCAGCCGAGCGGTCAACTTTTGTAGCATCTTTACCTGAGAAAGCTCCACCACCGTGAGGCGCTCTACCACCGTATGTATCCACGATGATTTTGCGTCCGGTCAAACCGGTATCGCCATGTGGTCCACCAATCTCAAATTTCCCCGTTGGGTTGATGTGGAATTTTGTATTTTCGTCGAGCAATTCGTTTGGAATGACTTTATAAATCAATTTTTCAATTACATCTTCTCTGATTTTGCTTTGTTCGACGTCGGGGTCGTGTTGAGTCGAAACTACAACTGTGTCAACACGAATAATTTCGTCAGTATCGCTATATTCGATTGTGACTTGTGATTTGGAATCAGGGCGTAGATATGGCATTAAATTGGAATTTTTCCTGATATCAGCCAACTTGCGTACTAATTGATGCGAGAACATTATCGGAGCAGGCATCAATTCTGGTGTTTCGGTATTTGCATAGCCGAACATCATCCCTTGGTCTCCGGCTCCACCCACATCAACTCCAAGAGCGATATCATGAGATTGATGATTAATCACATTCACTACAGCGGCAGATTCTGCATCGAATCTTAATCCGTATTTGTTGTAGCCAATATCTTTAATTACATCACGAACGAGTTGTTGTAAATCTATGTAAGTGTCTGTTCTAACTTCACCACCGACAACAATTAATCCGGTTGATGCGAAACATTCACATGCTACACGGCTTTCGGGGTCATCTCTAAGCATAGCATCAAGAACCGCATCGGATACTTGGTCGCAAATTTTATCGGGATGTCCTTCGGAAACTGATTCAGAAGTAAATAAATACGTTTTTTTTGACATTATAAAGACCTTTTTATAATAATTTTAAGTTTCTGATATTTGGCTCGAATCGCCAACATTTAGACGATTAAAATGACCTTTTACTTCGGCTTCATTCCCAATTATTGATTGTTCGAGCAAAGAGGATTGAACTTTGGCGTAGTTACTGATAATCGAATCACGCACTATGCTATCTTTGACAACTGCACCATCTGCGACTGACGCATAGGGTCCGATTACCGAACGTTCGATAACAGCTGTTGCTGCAACAAATGATGGCGGAATGATAATGGAATCGGGGAAATGTCTTGACGGTGGTTTGCGGTCTAACAAAAATCTGTTTGTATTGAGCAAAGTTTCGGGTTTTCCGCAATCGAACCAACCTTCTACGTTTGTAGTCGAGAACTCTGCACCTTTTTCAATCATCATTTGCAAAGCATCGGTCAATTGATATTCGCCGCGAGTACGGATATTATTTTTTATCATTTCGTCCAAACAAGCACTCAATAACTTTGAGTCATTAATGCTATATAGACCTACTATAGCAAGATTTGACACAAATTGTTCGGGTTTTTCGACTAATCTTTCGATTTTGCCTTTGTTATTTAGTACCACAACGCCAAAACGACGCGGGTCTTCAACTTCTTTCACACCAATAGTATTCGAACCTTTGACTGTTAATCTTGATAAGTCAACATCAAAAATTGTATCTCCGAGTATGATAACTAATGGGTCTGTGCCGTAAGTATTGCGTCCTGTCCAAATAGCATGTCCCAGACCGAGACGTTCTTCTTGGACGACGAAATCAAAATTTATAGACTTGTAATTTTCGACAACGTAATTTTCGACCAATTTGCCCATATATCCGGTTATAATCGTAGCTTTAGTGATTGATTGCTCAACCAATGCATCTAAAATATGACCTAAAATGGGTTTGCCTGCGACGTTTAATAGGACTTTCGGTAAGGAATATGTGTGTGGACGTAGCCTTGTACCGACACCGGCTACCGGTATTACCGCTCTCATTTATTACTACTAATTTTGATTAACCAAATGAAATTCATAAGTTCACAAAAGTACGAATTTAGTAGTAATTAATTGAAAAAAAAATGATTTCAAGTGATTTTCCTATTGAATTCTTATCTTTCTACCAATGCTAAGACTGCGTTCGTCAATGTTTTTGTTGATAGCTTTTAGCGACGCTACCGAAACTCCAAATTTGCGTGCTATTGCACCAAGTGTGTCGCCTCTTTTAATAGTATAATGCTTCGGAGAGCTCTTTACATTCTTGGTTTGGGCTGCAGAACTACCTTTTGCATCTGCCGAAGTATGAATTGTCAGTTTGCTGTTAGCAAATACTGTCGAACCTCTAATTTCATCAGGGTTCCACGCTTTGATTTGATTCTCGGTTACGCGATATTTTGCAGCAATCGTGCTTAATGTTTCGCCTCTTGAGACCTTATGAACGATTGGTTTCGTTGTTGTAGCAATAGTAGGTTCGTTATTAGTGTTAGATGCAATTTGCCCGTTAGCCGGAATTTTCAAATTCTGACCTGCATAAATCTTATGTCTGTCAATGTTGTTGATTTTGCGAATTTGGTCGATAGAAACACCATAATCATCAGCAATTTGTGCAAGCGTTTCGCCACTTCTTACCTTATGGTAATTAGTTCCATTTTCGGTTTTGATTGGTTCAATATTGACTTGAGTTGATTTTTGGTTAGAAGCAATTTGCCCTGAGGAATTTATCACCAAAATCTGCCCGACAGTAATTTTATCATTATCTAAGGATAGATTATTCAAATTTCTAATTTCGCCAACTTCCATTTCATATTCGCGTGCAATACTGTGAAGTGTTTCACCGGATTTGACTTTGTGAGTAGCAGAATTTGTCGAACTACCTGTGTTTGATGTCTGTGCTGAAGTTGAAGCAAGCTCTGTATTAGGAGTGTTTATAACTGGGATAATAAGTTCTTGTCCAACTTTTAATTTAGATTTTGTAGATTTCAAATTGTTCATTGCTACAATGTCTGAACCTTTGATTCCGTAGTTTTTTGCAATTTTAGTGATTGTTTCGCGACTTTTTACTTTGTGGGTCATGAAAGGTTGCTTTTCTTCATCGGTCAAAGCCGCAAAATTCACAGCGAATCTGTCTTTTGTGCCGACAGGAATTTTCAAAGCATAAGGAAGTCTATCGGGAGGAGTGCAATTTTTCATTAGTTCGGAATTCAAAGCCTGGACTTCATCTAAGCTTATTCCTAATGCTTGTGCTACAGATTGCAAGCTGACAGCTTCGTTTAATTCATAAGTTTCGTAACGATATTCTTCCTGAAAATTTAGCGAATCAATGTCAAAACCATATGCTTCAGGATTCATTGCCATACGAGCTGTTGCAATATACATCGGTACGTAGCCGCGAGTTTCGCGTGGTAACCTATCCATAACGTCCCAAAAGTTGGGCTTGGTGCCGCCTGTACGTCTAATGGCACGAGATACGCAACCGGGTCCGCAATTATATGCTGCCATTGCCAGATGCCAATCTCCAAATTGATTGTACAAATCCTTCAAGTGCCTCATAGCCGCAATTGTTGCTTTATCGGGGTCACGTCGGTCGTCAACAAAAATTGATTTGTCTTTGTTCAAATTGTACATTTCGCCTGTAGAACGAATAAATTGCCATAGCCCAACAGCACTCGCACTTGATACAATCGTTGGATTCAGACCACTTTCTATCATTGAGAGATAAATAATTTCTTCAGGCATATCGTATTCGCGTGCATACCGCTTCATCATTGGGAACCATTTTGAGCTGCGTTCAAGCCAATTCTTGAAAAATTTTGCACCTCTGTTTTTCGTCATAAATGAAATTGCTTTATCGACGGAAGGGTGATCTGTCAGCGGGATCACTACATTCGTAGGCGCCTTGGGCAAAGTTGGATATGCCGGCGTAGCCGTTTTTGAGCCGGCAAGCGTAGGAACATTAAATTCAAGTGGTTCGATATCTTCTGCAATTTCGGTTGCAAGTATATCTCTTATGATAAAAAATGATGAAGATTCATCTACAAAGTCAATATTTTTAATGTAATTTTGATAATCGTCTATAATTGATTGCGCCAAATCCGTGAAATCGTTGTTGTTGTCAATTCCGGGACTACCCGAAATCATATTCAATTTATCTAATGCTTGTTCAAAATATCTTGCAGCTCTTGCTGTATCACGCTTCTGGATTAAAATTAGAGCTTGGAGATACTTTTGACGGGATTGTTCAATAGTAGTAGTAACTTCGTTGCTCTGTTTATGGATAGTTCTTGAACCTTTTTGGTCGTCAAGGTCTGAATATTTGTCGGGGAAAATTCTTGTATTTGTGCTATCGTTCCGAACATCGCCCTTTTGTGATGATTGGCGTGCTTTCGGTATTAAAACAGGATAACCCTTAGATTGACAGAGCAATTCTAACGGTTCAGCCATTATAAGCAAAACAAATAGAATTAATATATAGCCGATTTGGATATTTTTCATCCTACTTCCCCAAATTTTGCACAAAATATTTTTTCAATATAACGCATTTATTTATTGTAACAATAAAAAAATTATTTTTTATTCTTTTTAATTAATGAAATTAAGACGATTACGAAAAAAATCATCGTTTGAGTAATGACGATTATAGCTCCACTTGGTAAATCCAAAATGTAAGAAAACATTATTCCCATCACCGAACTCAACATCCCGATTAGCACTGAAATCACTGTCATTGACCCAAAAGACGACGAAATCAGCCTTGCCGAAGCTGGTGGAATGACTAAGTAAGCCGAGATTAGAATTATGCCCACAATCTTGATAGAAATGACTATTGTCACCGAAATCAGCAAAATCAATATAACATTGTCGAATTCTATCGGTACTTTGTCTGCTCCTGCGAGTTCCACATCGAAAGTTGAATATGCCCACCTTGCCCACAGTTTAAAAAATGTCAAGACTGTAACTAATGAAAGCAACAGTGAAATGACTATTTCTTGGTCATTCACCGTCAATATTGAACCGAATAAATATGAATAGGCATCGGAAGTATATTGTGTTTTAACAGCAAGGAAAATTATGCCGAGTGCGACCGATAACGCAAATAATACTCCAATCAAAGCATCGGCAGCTAATTGAGTATATTTTTGCAAGTAAACAATGGCAATAGCAACGAGTATAGTAAATGGAACCGCAGTCAGCAAAGGCTCTACGCCCAAAAGCAAACCAAGAGCTACACCGCCAAATGCGGCGTGAGCAAGACCGCTACCGATAAAACTGATTTTGCGTTGGACAACGAATACTCCGTAATAACTACCCGTAAATCCGGTCAATAGACCTGCAGTCAATGCTTTCTGAAAAAAAGGATAAGTAAGTGCTTCTAACATGCTATTTTCAAATTAAAGTTTAAGTCCGAATTTAATACCATGACCATGCCCAAGATGCGAGAAAGTGAGTTGTAAATTTTCGTCGGTGAATGCAGTTTTCGATTCTCCGAAATAAACTTGGCGGCGATTTAGCAAAAGTACGTAATTTGTATGATGGTATGCAGCGGACCAATCATGCGTTATCATTATTACAGTTGTCCCGAATTTTTGGTTATATTCGGTGATTAGCTTATTGATGCTCAATTCGCAAACCAAATCAATTCCTGTTGCAGGTTCATCGAGCAATAAGATTTTGGGATTTCGAATCAAGCTTCGAGCCAAAAATACTCTTTGCAATTCACCACCTGAAAGCGCTGCTAATGGGCGATAAATGAAATCGCCCGCTCCAACTTCATGCATTATTGCAGCAACTCTGTCGCTATCGTGAGAATTGATTTTGAAGCTCCATCGGCGTTTGATTCCACTCATCACCAAATCAATCGCTCGAGCCGGAAAAGATTTGTCCATTGTTTTGATTTGCGGCACATAGGAAATCGTGCCCGGTGGCAAATCGTCAATGTCCGCCCCGAACATCTTTACATTTCCTGTGGCAGGTTTGACTAAACCAATCAATGTCTTCATCAAAGTAGTTTTACCGGAACCGTTCGGACCAACAATAGCCAGATATGAACCACTCGGTAGTTTGAAATTTATATCCTCAAGCACAGTATTTTGTCCGAGAACCACTTTCAGATTACTAACTTCGAGTATATTGGCATTAATGCTCATCTGAGGGCTTTGCGTAAAGTTTCGGCATTTTTCAGAATCAAGTCGGAATATGTCTTTATAGTTTCAGAGCCTCCTAATGGGTCGAGTTCGAAAAGTAGAACTTCGGCACCTGTGGAGACTGTTTCGGAAATTTTGTTGTTGAGTTGCGGTTCGCTGAAAATGGATTTAGTCCCACTTTCCCTTACACGGTCAACTAAGTTTTTGATATATTTTGGTCCGGGTTCTTTGCCTGGATTTTCTTCGATACTTCCTGCATACACCATATTATATCGATTTAACAAATATAAAAAAGAGGGATGTTGCAGAAAAACAGCTTTTCCTCTGAGTTCTCTTAGAATTTCGGCTGCACTTCGGTGAATATTATCCAATCTTTTGACAAATAACTCGGCATTTGTCCTATATGATTCCTCATTTGCGGGGTCAAGTTCCACAAGTTTGTCGGTCAAAGGTCCGACATTTTTCTTTTACTGTCAGTGGGTCAAGCCAGAAATGCGGGTCAACACCGTGTCCGCAATTATGGTCATGTGCATGGTCGTGATGATGATGGTGTTCGTGACCGTCATCAAAATACAAAATCTTATCTTCCGGCAATAAGTCCATTAATTTTATTTTATTTTTCGCCGGAAAATCTGAAGCCCATTCGTCAAAATTTTCCGAAACATATATGAGTGCAATCGAGCCATATGATGCTTTTACGTCACTTGGTTTTGGAGCATAAGTATGAGGTGACGACCCCGCCGGTACAAGGCACACAATCTCTGCTCTTGTCCCTACTATTTCTGAGAGTATGTATTGAACAGGATGGCTGGTAACGACATATATTGGCTTCGATGAGCCATTGTTGCAGGACATAGCCACGAAAAAGGAGATTAGCATTATTATTTTAAAAATTTTCATCTTCAAATCTTTTACAATAAAATACCCTTATTACGTAGCAATGTACCTAATTATTGTGCGATTGCACCCTTTAGTATTTTTGGTATAATATGTGCTTTATAAATTATAAGTTGAAAAATATTTTGATTAAATGATTAAAGTATTATGAAAAACAAATTAATTTTTTTATATTAGGTTGTAGAATGTTACAAATTATTAATTTTTGTTTAGAAAATGTGATTTCGCGTAAAACATCATTGGTTGTGATAATGTCTGTCATAGTAATAGGGCTTGTTTCGGGCGACTTATATTGTCAATCGAGCTCACCTGCATCATGGTTATACCCTGATGGCAATTTGCAGGCTACTCGCTATGTTCCACACAAATCTGACCCTCAAATGATTGATTCTTTTTCCGTGAAGTGGTCAACACCACTTATTTCGGGTGATGTGCGACCGTTGATAGGCAATCTTGCGTCATTTCCGCCATTGACAGACTTTAAATACGCTCCTAATCAAATAGCAGCGGTCATGGGTGATGATATAATTATTCTGAGCGGAACAGGTTCATTGATAAACAAATCCGGATTCCCGAGCTACGTGAGCGGCGTGAAAGGCATTTCATGCTTGATTGATACCAACTCGAATAGCTACTCTCCCGTGACGGGCAATTTCATCATGGGGCTTGAATCCATCGAAACCTTCAATCCCTTGGATAGAGACAGTCTCGCATTTTCATATTTGTTCGGCTATGATGTTCTAACCGATTCGACAAAACCTTTGAAAAGACTCGCAATCAATTTGCGACCATTTGCACCAAATATTTTTGGCAGCGTCAAGCCATTTTTTGGCAGAAGGATTGATGGAAAATTGATGGTTTATGCAACTATAAATATGACTCAGCCAAAAGTGCTTGACCCCCAACAAATTGAACCGCCTTTTTTCAGAGGCATGACTCAATTCCACGAAGGTGTCAATACATCTACATTCCCATTGCCCGACATTCAGGATGTCTCTACAAATCGGGCTTTCTTGGGTGCTGAAGTTAACACAGGGCAACCATCTTTGTTTGTTTCGCCCGCCGGAAACGGAAGAGTGCTTATACCTTCTTACCCAACTCCCGGAGCAATAGACACTAACTTTAATAATTTGTTAGTTTCCAGCTTTTTGAATAACCAATATCTCGAAACGTATGCCGATGTGGCTTCGCTTGTAGCTTTAGATTTGAATAACACGATTACTACTCCGACTTTCACTCCTTATGAAATCATTCCCGATGACGGCACTCGCCCGAATATTCGACCATATTATGTTGATATTACTGATAGTTGGACAGCTGAGCGCGGATTCATTCTCGTTGCCGAAGAATATAACGGTTTAGATGGTTCCAACGGGATTCCAAAATTGCATCTGCACAATCGCGATGGCGTGGCATTGACAGACTACTTCACAGGTTCTACAGTCAATCCTCATTTCAGAGGTGATACAAACCATTATTGGTCTGTGGCAATCGGAAACGTTGATGGCGCCGCATCAAACTTTTGGGGCGAATTTTACCCGAATAATCCGGGTAATGAAATCATTGTGACCCAATCATCGAGAGATTTTGCTCATCCGGCAAGTAAACTGTTTGTGTTGAGATATTTTACCGGTGACCCTGTCAAAAAACCAACTCCAACAGGCGAAAACTTGTTCCAATTAGATACAATTTTTAGTGCAAGAATTAACGGATGGGTGGCAGCAGTAAATGATTTAGACAATAACCCTGATAATAAGGACGAAATTGTACTTGCCGACGGTGGCAAGTTGATGGTGGTACGATTGAGAGATTACGAAGATACAAGATTCCGTCTTGGCAATCCTTTCGATACTGTGTTCGTCCATGAATTTTTTAATCAAGTGATTTCACACGTCGCAATCGCAGACTTGGAAGGGGACGGACGAAACGATATTGTGGTCACTACCTATGACAGCACTTATGTGATTGGCACTATTATTCCAAATACTTTAAGCGTTATCGCACCGAAAGATTCGACACATCAAACTATCTTTTGCTTGGGCGATACCGTCGAAGTGAAATGGGCAAATACTATCAGAAGCCAGAGAAATGTCAGAATTGAATTTGTAGAGTACATTGGCGGTATTCCGACCGATAACAAAACAACAATCGTAGAATATGCTGATAATAATGATGACACTCTTACTTTTTCATTCATTGCTGACGCATTTTATGCGGGTAAGCAGGGTGTAGTAGTTGTAGAAGGTGTCAGCGACCCCGATAAATTGAGAGATATAACAGCGCTATTGACTTTCAACGAACCAATGATATTTTCAGACGCTTTGCCCAAAGCATTTTATCATTTGAATGACCAAATTTCATTGATGGGCAGAGCCGATTGTGCTGATAGCGTATTTGCAGAATGGAGTTCAGATGATACAAATTGGACTTTTGCCGGTGCATCTACTATTATGATTGACGGCTCGTATATGTTCGATATGCAAATTGATTGCATACCGGAATTATTCCTTTGCGACCGCCAAAGCCAAGATACTTTAATCAAATATCGCGTGATTGCAAACAAAGCTGAATTTTCGGATACATCAGCAATTTCGCAGATTGCTTTGCGACCAATACAAATTCCAATAAAATTTGACCCTATTACAACTGCCGACCCAACGAGAGTTTTTTATTGGGAACAGTTTGATTTTGACTCTACTACAAATTGCTCTCAAATAAGTATTTCAATTTCGATTGATGGTGGCAGAGAATTTATGCAAATTGGCGAAGCTAATATTGCAGATGAAATTTTCGAATGGGATGTCCCCGTAGATATTCCTGACGAATTGATATTCAGATTTTGCTGTGTGGGCTCTTGTGCCGGAATTGATACGACTATTAATGGCGTAACGCCAAAATTTTTAGATATTATAGCTCCAAATCCTTTTAATCCAATTACTGAACAATTGTCCATTGTTTATTCTGTAAATCAAGAAACAAATGTTACAATTAAAATTTTAGACCAAAATAACAAAGTAGTTGCAATACCGATTGAAAGCGTACAGCGTTTGCCGGGAATTGCTTATGGTGATAGTTGGGATGGGATAAGAGCTGATGGTGCTTATGTGGCAAACGGAATTTACTACATAAGTCTGGAACTTTCTAACGGAATACGAGAAATATATCCTTTATATATACGAAAATAACAATCAAATTACTATTTGAATGAGGTAAATAACATGAGAATCCTTGTAGTTGAAGATGAAAAAAAAGTTGCTAACTTTATAAAGCACGGTTTAGAAGAGGAGCGTTATATAGTTGAAACTGCGCAGGACGGAATCACCGGACTTGAGATAGCCATGAATAACCATTTTGATGCCATTTTGCTCGATGTTATGTTGCCGGGCAAAGATGGATTCACACTTCTCAGAGAGATGAGAGATGCCGGAATTTCCACACCGGTCGTGATGTTAACCGCTCGCGGTAACGTCGAAGACCGAGTAACAGGCTTAGATTTGGGTGCAGATGATTATCTGCCCAAGCCATTCAGTTTCGAGGAGTTAGCTGCCAGATTACGCTCGATTTTGCGTCGGTCAAGTCCCGAAAAAACCACTAAACTCAGATGTGGAGACTTGATTCTCGATACAGTTTCCCATTTGGCATATCGTCAGGGTAGAGAAATTGAACTTACGACGAAAGAGTATGCTTTGATGGAGTATCTGATGCGAAACAAAAATCGAATCCTGAGCAGAAGCACTATCACTCAGCATGTTTGGAAACATAATTTCGACCCGGAATCAAACATCATTGATGTTTATATCAAAAGATTGCGTTCCAAAATCGAAAAAGACGACATCAAACCTATTATTCAAAGCATCAGAGGAGTTGGGTACAGAATGAGAGAAATGACTTCGGATGAATGAAAAGACTGAACCAACATATCTGGCTTTAATGGAAATTGTTGCGGAAGCTTTGGAAAGAGTTCAACTTGGTTTTGATGATTATCAAAAGGAATGCTTCATCAGCCGTCCTTCAGAATTCTTTTGCCTCGAACTAAACGGAGAAGCAGGAGAATTAGCAAATATTGAAAAAAAAGCCTGGAAAGGCAAAGAAATACCTCACGAACAATTTGAATCCGAAGTTGCTGACGTTTTGATTGCATTAATGAATTATTGCAATGCGAAAGGTGTTAATCTCGGACAAGCTGTTAGCGACAAATTAAAACTTATCGAAGAAAAGCGATATGTATTGAAACAAAATAATGAAGAATATTAAAATTTGGTTTTAACACCGGAACAAATAATCGAAATCACTGCTATTATTAATCAAGAAATTGAGCAATTGAAATCGAACATCACTCATCTCGAAGAGGCAACCAAACCGATTACATTGGATAATTCAATCGGGCGACTTACTAGAATGGATGCCATTGGTGGCAAAGGGGTCAACGATTCGCTACTCGAAAATAACCGAATGAGAATGATTGCCTTAGAAAAAGCCCTATTGCGAATTGATACGCCATTTTACGGTAAATGCAAAAATTGCCGCGGTCCAATTGCTTACAATCGTTTGAAAGCAATCCCCGAGGCAACACATTGCAGTAATTGTAATACCTAAGTTTTTTTATCTATTGTTAAATATTGGCGATTCGCCAACACGCCCAAAACCATGAATCTCAAGTTGCGGAAAATCCGGATGGTCTGTTTTGATGCTTATTCTGGTATTAAGATTTCCTGTTTTCAGAGGTAAAACTTTAGCTTTAAGTTCAATTTCCTCGCCGGGACGTAATCTTTTTTTTCCACTCAAATTAATCGTCAATTCCGAAGGAGTAGTTTTGAAATCAGTCATTGTGATATTGCGATTTGAAGTGTTTTTGATTTTGAGCGTTGATTCGCCAACTGAACCCACGACTAAATCTCTGAATGACAAATGATTTGATGGAGAAACTGTTAATGGTCTGACTACTTCAGCCATCAATGTGTAATTAATGCTTGGATTGACCGGGTCATTGGAATATACCATAATTTGTTTTTGAACAGGACCCGAATTTTGACTTACATTGAAAGTGATAGAAATTTTAGTACTTTCATTTGGTTTTAGTTCATCTTTTTCAAGAGGAGCGGTTGTACAACCGCATGTAGGTCTAACATTCGAAATTTTAAGATTTTGATTACCTGAATTTTTGACAATTAAGTCGTATTTAAGCGGACTATCTGCCGGAGCAACTGTACCCCAGTTTTTAGTCGTCCCACCTACGATTTCAATTTTTGGTTGAGCCATTATCACAACACTTGATAAAATCAAGGCAGCGAATATAATTATACTTTTTTTCATCCAATTCTCCGAACTAAATAAACAAATAAACCAACAAATATGTTGAATCGTTAAATATCTGACGAATTAATTGGAATTATATGTCACTTTGTTTATTTTAATTTGCAAAAAAATAAGAATGGAAGTAATTTGGTATTCATGTTTCGTACAATATTGATATTTGTTTTTCTGACTTCTCTCGCTAATTCCCAAGAATATAGCGGGAGGATTATTCCGTTGCATAAAATGGATAATGGAGTCGTCAATGTTGGTCCTTGCCTTGTCAACGACAGCATCAGATTCAATTTCGAAATAATCAATGACGGCGAAAAGGCTCTTTATATGCAGCCTCTTGTTCCGAGTTTTTATCTGGGTGCAAGTCCGAATGACCCTACGCAAAGCCAATTCAACTTTTTTCGTCGTATTACACCACTTGAACGCGTGTTTCAGCCTAATACGAGAGATACCTTGGTTATTCAATTCAACGCGGGTGATTTGATTGCACCGCCACTTGGTTGGTTTGAAGCTATGCTCGGGCTCAGTTTGCTCAAAAATGACGACAGGAGCGGACCTCCGATTGCCAAAATTGATACTTTCTTACTTCGTGTCAAAAAAGTAGCCTTATACTTGAACGGTATGGATGATGTCGTTAATTTTGATTCAGTGTATATCGAGCCAAACGTCACGCCCAAAATTACTTGGGAATTGAAGAACGCCTTCAACAAATCTATTGATATTATTGATTACCAAACAAAGTTTATTACTCAGCAACCATCGGGGCAAGAGTTTACAATTCAACAGCGTCCCAAGAATATTACCATTCATAGCAAAAATACAATTGGATGGGATGTTTCGTATCACCCGCTTGATATTGGCATAGATTCAGTTCAATTCAATGTCACATATAGACCACACCCTGAAGAATTCCCTGATTCCGTTGATGTTGCTTCCATGTTTGCTGTTGGCACAGGAGTTCACCAACAAATAAATCTACGCGCTTCAATTCCAAACAATAACATCGTTGGAGATACGATAGTTTTAGGTGACGTTCGAGCAGGTAGTTCTGAACTCGTAGTCGTATTATTGAAAAATAATGGCAATATACCATTTCATACGCTTAACGAATATATCAATGATATTTTTACCGGGGAGCAGCACCCGGACTTTACTATAACACATAAATTCGGTGATAAAGATACAGACTTATTACCTGACAGTAATTATGCTTTTATATTAGGTTACCAACCTAAAGAGAACGGATTGGACATTGCCGAATACATCATAGAAAGTGATATTTTGGAACGTGGAATCAAAGGCGTCCAAAGTGATAAGAGGTTTCTACGTTTTTATATCAAAGCTAATGTGGTATCTCCCAAAATTGTCATTGCCGAAGATACTCTGAATTTCGGTTCAGTCACTTTGAATAAGCCGAGTTGCCTGAATTATAAGGATACATCACTCACAATTTACAATATTGGAAACGAAAAACTGCTGATTAAAAGCATCAAAATTGTTAACGGTGGTGGAGCAAATTTCTTTACCGGTGCCACATCGTTGGAAATTGAACCTAATTCATCCGGCAAAATTGACATCAGCTTTGAAAATAATTCCGGCGTTGTTGGGGAATATTATGCAATTTTGGAGCTAATTACTAATGCTCCAATGCCACAAAATTTAACGAAAATTGTTCTAAGGGCGAACTCAACTCCAACTCTCTCGGCGACAATTTCCATTTCCGATGATTTTCGAGCTTCTCCGGGTAGATTAATCGAAGTGCCGATTTTACTGACATCGGATAATTTTATTCCTTCGGAATTTGCCAAAAGTTTCAGTTTTTCATTGTCCTACGATAGGTCAATTTTAGAGTACAAAGGCGTGGTAACACTCGGCACAGCATCAGTAGGAGCCGCTTTCGAGGGCGACAATATCGAAAACCCCAATAAGCAAATTGTTGATATCCGCTTTTTGAAACCCGGAAATGACTTCTTCGAGCCGAACGATACTTTATGCAAAGTTCGATTCTTTACCTATTTGGGAAATGCTGTCGCAACTGAAATTGCAATCATCAACCCCGTTTTTAGTGACGGCAATTGTGAAGACCTTTTCGAGCTAAATGCCCTTAATGGCGTCTTTGTTACTGATTCGGTTTGCGGATTGGAACTCAAAGCTGTCCCGGGGAATTTTGCCGGATTTGCGATTAAATCAAATCTAAATTCAGGCTCGAATGATTTCGTCCAATTCGATTGTTCCATTGGCAAAGCCGCAGAAGTTTCATTCCGAGTTTATGATGCTTACGGGAATATTTTATCCGATGAAAACGCCGGAAAAATTCCCGCAGGTGCATATACATACGATTTTAATCGCCGTAATCTCGCATCAGGCTTATATTTTATCGAAATGTCAACTCCATTTTTATCTATAACCAATCATTTTGTAATTGTCAAATGATGCGATACCTATTCATACTATTTTTCGTGTTTGTCATGACAAGCGGAAATTCCATTGCTCAGGGATTTGACTGGCAATATGACCACCGTCTGCCCTCGAATTATCCCGTTATATTTGTCGGCATCAATGCTGAGTACGGAATAGTATTTCATCAGGGTGATTTCAACTTTCTCGAGAATGAAATTCCATGTTGCAGATTCGGAAATGGCGACGGCAATAATTCAAATATTGGGATTTCATTAGAATATTGGTATGATAGCAAAATTTCGTTCCAACTGACTGCCTCGGTGAATAATGTTACAGGCTCATTCTCTGCGAATTCGAGCGATACAATTCGCGGTGGGAGCATGAAAACGCAATACAATTTCGAATCATCGGTCAACTATTTGGCAATCAGCCCGGGAATTAAATATCGTTTATTCGATACCAAGTTTTTCACGGCATTCGATTTACGAATGGCTATCAAGTATAATTCATCCGCCGAGCATAGCGAACGCAGGATTTCGGACAATGTTCCGTTTGATTCTCGCATAATAGCAAACGGAAAAATTGCTGCACTTTCGCCACTGATTCTCGTACCTCAAATCCGATTCGGCTATGATGTGCCTTTGTTCCGTGGCATTTACATTTCTCCGTATATTTCGGCTGCATACACTTTGAACGACGTCATTGATGTCGATAAATGGAAGCAACTCAATTTGCAATTCGGATTTTCGCTCGTAAACGGGCTAATCAGTAAATAGCATCCGCTATGTTATCATCAATCAAATGCTGCAATAAAATTAGTTATAAAAATATCTTATTCGCCTTTGCCGGTCTGATATTTTTTTTCATGTGGTTCTTGTTGATTCTTGATTTGATTTTCCCGTTCAAATTCGAATTTGATTATTCAACAGTCATCACATCTCGCGAAGGGAAAATACTCAAAACATATCTGAGCAATGACGATAAATGGAGATTGGAAGCCGAATTAGCGGATATCAATCCCAAAATGAAGGAGCTAATCATATTCAAGGAGGATAAATATTTTTATTATCATCCGGGTGTGAATATCTTTTCAATTTTCCGCGCTTTTAAGCAGAATATTTTCGCGGGCGAAATCCAAAGCGGAGCTTCGACGATTACAATGCAACTTGCCAGAATGTTGCAACCGAAATCTCGAACATATGCCAATAAATTTATCGAAATTTTCCGTGCTTTTCAGTTGGAATTGCATTGTTCCAAAGATGAGATTTTAAAATTATATCTGAACAAATTGCCTTATGGCGGCAATATCGAAGGGGTGCGTGCAGCTTCACTTTGTTTTACGATTCTGAGCCACAGGTATTGAGTTTGTCCCAATCGCTAATTTTGTCAATAATTCCAAATAATCCAAACCAATTAGCTCTAGGAAAATTCAACGAGAGAATCAGAAAAGAACGAGATGCGTGGCTCGAAATCATCGAGAAAGCAAATCTTTTCGAGCAATCTCAGATTCAAAAAGCAAAAGCCGAACCTGTAAATCCCACTCGACGATTTTTCCGCAAATACGCCTCACATCTGAGCAATCGAATATTTTATAGCGACAAAGAGCGTGGCAGAATCCGGACGACTATCAATTTCAATTTGCAAAGTGGGGTAGAGGAGCTATTAAAATCAAATTTACAGCAATTAAAAAATATTGGAATACGAAACGCAGCTGTTATAATTTATGACAATCAAAACGGCGAAATTCTTGCCTATGAGGGCTCAGGCGATTTTTTCGACAAGAGAAATCACGGGGAAGTGGATGGAGTAAGAGCTTATCGCTCTCCGGGAAGTGCATTGAAACCGCTTTTGTACGGATATTGCTTTGATTTGGGACTGATTACACCAAGGCTCATCATGAGTGATGTGCCTCTAATCGGCGAAGATTACGCTCCCGAAAACTTTGACGGCACATATCACGGGCAAGTGACGGCAGAACAAGCTCTTATTGCATCGCTCAATATTCCGGCAGTAAATTTGATGAAACAAGTCGGGACGAAAAATTTTGTTGAATTTCTTGATGAAAATCATTTATCCGGTCTTGTCAGGAAAAATCGCGATTTGGGGCTTTCGATGATTCTCGGAGGTTGTGAAGTGCGTTTGGATGAGCTAACTGCGCTTTACTCATCGTTTGCACGCGCCGGATATGCCATCATTCCGAATTATTTATTAAAACCAAATATAAATCTTTCAAATCGCAGAGCGTTCAGTTCGGAAAGTTCATATATGATTACGGAGATTTTGTCCAAGCCCGAACGCCCGGATTTCGGATTATTCGCAAGCAGTGTAATCGGATTGCCACCACTTGCTTTCAAAACGGGCACTTCGCAAGGCAGACGCGATGCTTGGGCGATTGGATTCAACGAGAGAATTACAATCGGAGTGTGGCTCGGCAATTTCGATGCTGCCCCAAGCCAACACCTCACAGGTAGTAATGTCACAATCCCGATTTTATTCGATATTCTCAGAATTGCCGATAAATTTTATCCGGCAACAAAATTGACAATTTCAGAAGCACCGCTCACCCGAACGATAGATGCCGAAACAGGACTGCTGCCTTCTCCACTTACAAAATTATTTTCAGAAGATTACTATATTCCTGGCATTTCTTCAGTACAAGTTTCCGATTTATATCGCGAAGTTGAGGTGTCGCCTGATATGAAACGCTCTTACTGTATGATTTGCAAACCCGAATCGGGCAGCGTTACGAAAGTGTTTAAAATCATCAAACCTGAACTTGTGTCATATTATGAGGAAATAAAAATCGCTTATGACAAAATTCCGCCTCATAACGACAAATGCCATGCTTATACAGCTAACAACGCACCGATGATAATTTTCCCGCTAAATAATTCGAAATATTACTTAGCTGAGGGCAAGGGTTTGACTTTTGAGTGCAAGACATCAAATCTCGAATCTGACATTTTCTGGTATGTAAACGATAAATTTTTCGCCAAATCAAAGTTAAACGACAAAGTTTCGTTTATACCCAAACAATCGGGAAAATATAAAATATCTTGTTCCGATGATAATGGTATGAATAGTAATGTGAATATTGAAATTGAAATTTATTGAAGTGAAAAAAATATGAAACCAATGGAAGCCGAATTTTTGCTCGGTGCAGTAGCAATCGAACAATTCCCCAAGACAAATTTGCCCGAATTAGCTTTTTCGGGGCGCTCAAATGTGGGCAAATCATCGCTGATAAATAGCATTGTGCTTCAGAAAAATCTTGCTCTAATCAGTTCCAGTCCCGGCAAAACGCGTCAAATCAACTTTTTCAAAGTCGAAAACAAATGGTCTTTCGCAGATTTGCCCGGCTTCGGATACGCCCAAGTAAGCAAAGATTTGCGGGAGCAGTGGCGAAAGCTGAATATGGACTATCTCGCCAATCGCGATAATCTGAAGTTAATCGTTGCACTTGTGGACAGCCGTCACGACCCCTCCGAAACTGATTTGGGGCTAATCGAATGGTACGAAAATAACGGCAAAGATTTTATAATAATATTGACAAAATGCGACAAAATCAAACCGAAAGAAGTTGAAGACCGGCAGGAACAAATCCAGCATCTCACCTCAAGTTGCAAACATTGCATCGAGGTGCTTCCTTACTCTGTCCAAACGGGTTTGGGGCGTAGGGAACTTGTCGCAATCATCAAACGTATAACCGAATAAGGAAAAATCATGTTAAATGCAAAAGAACTTATAGCCGCATCTGTAGCTGAATCCATCGAAACTAAGCAACAACTAGTTGCCAAGCAATCCGAGCAAATCGAGAATTGCGGACAACTGCTCGCTGCGGTATATGACAAAGGTGGGAAAATCCTCTTTTGTGGCAATGGCGGTAGTGCAGCCGATTGTCAGCACATCGCAGCAGAGCTTGTGATTCGATTCAGGAGCAAAATCAACCGAGCAGCATTGCCTGCAATAGCACTCACTGTTGACCCTTCGATGATGAGCGCCGGTGGGAACGACATCGGATTTGAGAATGTGTTTGCAAGGCTCGTAGAAGCTTATGGCAAGAGTGGCGATGCCTTGGTGGCAATTTCGACAAGCGGCAATTCCGAAAACGTCATCCGTGCAGTCAACACCGCCAAAGAGCAAGGCGTGCTGACAATCGGGCTCTTGGGCGGAAACGGCGGCAAATTACTTCCTCTATGCGACTACTCCGTTGTTGTCCCATCGGAAGTAACCGCCCGAATCCAGGAATCGCACATACTCATCGGGCATATTTGGTGCGAAATAATCGAAGAAACAATTTTTCCTGAACTTTTTTAAAAAATTTCTTGCACAGAATCCAAAAAACTCTTACTTTTGTATTCTGTTCGACGCCGGATTAGCTCAGTTGGTAGAGCAGCTGATTTGTAATCAGCAGGTCGGGGGTTCAAATCCGTCATCCGGCTCAAAGAAACAAGAAGCTTCACAAGAAATTGTGAGGTTTTTTTTGTGTCTTGAACAGGATTATCTGAACAAGATTATCAAGATTACAGGATGGACAGGATTAACTAAGACAAAGTCTGAACAGGATTACAGGTTGGAGTGTTTTTTTTTAAAATATGGAATAATTTAAATTATCCTTATACCATAGGATAAAATTTCTTTTGCTAATAAGTTTTTTTCCGAGAAATCCTCTGTACGAAAAGGAATTGGAGAAATATCACTATTAACATAAACAACATATTTACGAATAATTTCCTTATCAGCGAATCTATTGCCCGAAAAACTATCTGAAACGATAGCTAAATCTATATCGCTATCTGAGTCATTTGTACCTTTGGCATAAGAACCAAATACCAAAGCTTGCTTAATATGTATATCATTTTCCTCAAGAAGCAATAATAGCTTCTTTATGCTTTCAACTACTTCAGATGAGATTTTATCCATTTAAATTCCTCTTTGATTCTTGAAAAATTTTACGTCCCGTCGGTTGTTACAACTGACGGCATGAAAACAAATTCAATTCCTCCCAAATCTTTCAAGACTCAATACATGTATTAATCTTGAATAAGTCGAACTTCCATTCTTACTTTAAAGTTGCATCTATAAGCCAAAATTCAGTATATATCGATGAATCACTTTTACGAGTCGCCTTATAATATACTACCCCGATGCCTTTTACAAAGTGTACTTCTTCAAGTAGGGTGTTTGATTCGCTTACAAATACATAAGTCTTTTTCCATAATTTGTACTCTGTTTGTATATTTCTTCCATGCCCAACAAATTTATAAGGATCTTCAGCCTTATAATCATAGCTATCAACATAAGAAGCCGCGTAAGGGTAAAAAAAAGCCTTTTTTTTATATTTGTGGAAAGAAATACATTCTACTGTATCATGGTTTCGGTAAAAATAATTAATACTAAAGAAAAGCGGAATCATAGGTGAATTCCCCCAAAGAATATATAAAGGATGGCTTTTATTCTCGTCTTTTTCTAAATAAGGATCATCATCTAAATAAGCCGTTATTATAAACATGTACGTAGGTTCGTCACGATAGTTAATCATGTATGTCCAATAGTTGCCTTTCCGCAATGGAAGTAAGCTATTTGGGTACATTACAGAAGCTTTGATTTCATCTTCATTGTTTGGCTTGCTTTCCCCACCACAACCGTTCAAAATCAGCAACAATGTTGCGAAACATAGTAAAAATGCAGATTTCATGAACAATTCCTTTTAAAAATTATATATTAATACGACATTTTCTTAATCTATCACAATTTAAAGAATCAAATTGATTGATAATGCTTTTTGAACCTACTATGCCTTGCCACCCATATACTTGAGCAAATCTTGCTAAATAGCCAAAGTTTTCAATTAAACAAACTTACCATAATACTTTGAATATAACAAATATAGCACAAAAAAAAACCGCATCAAAAATTGATGCGGCATGATAACTCATTTTTTAAATGTCGTAGCGATTATCTGAAATAGAATGACAATGTGAATTTCGAACCATAGTTGCCACCAATTCCGATAAAGGTCGAATTATCTTCTGATTTGTTTTCACCCATTTCTGTAGTTTCGGACATTGATTGGAAACCAACAAATGTTTGTGCCGAAAGGCTCACATTATTTGCAAACCACCATTCAGCACCGACTGCAGCACCGATACTAAGACCCATTTCGCTGACAGTTACTTCAGATTGTTTGTTTTCGGCAGATGCAGTTGAAATTGCAAACAATGGTGAAATGAACATTGCAACAGGTTCGGTTTCGAATAGATATAATTGCGCCCCAAGAGCCAATTCAATACCTGTGCCCGACATCAAATCTTTATCTTCGTCTGATGTGTTTACCATTGCAAGTCCGAGAGCACCCCATAGTCCAACTCCGTCTGAAATGTTGACTTTGAATCCAAGCATGGAATTATCAACCGATATGTCCGAAAGTCCGCTGAAACTCCAAAATAAGGCTTTAGTACCTTCTTTTGTTTGTGGTGCGCCGGCTTGTAAAGCTTGAGTTGATGCGAATACTACGCATAATACTACAATAAGTCCTAGAATACGATTCATAAATGCCTCCCAATAAATTATAAATGTATATTGCAAAAACAAATACCAATATTGATAGTTGCTCTATATTTCAAAAGTATTGTATAGAATTGGTTTATCCAAATTAATTAAAATTAATCAAATATTAATTATCCATATGATAATTTCGTCTCTATAATTCTTGAAAGAATATTGGATTAAAAATAAATTAGGTGCAATTCTGATTTCGTCATTGCACCTATAAATTTTAGCTTTAGTTTATACGTTTAATTTATGTTTTTATTTTAAATCTCAACATCAATTCTGCAGATTTTGTAATGCCAATTCGTGGTGTGAGCTCGATTTTATCATCAGGAAAATCCTGATAATCTGCAATGAAAATTTCATCACTCAACAACGATTTGCGGTTGTCGCCTATTCCGATTTGGAATGCTTGGCATAGCTTTGCCGGACCGTCGGATAGTTGATTTGTAGTGACTTTATTGCGGTTGATTTTCATTTGTTCAATCCCAATTATTGGCTGAATCGCTCTCAGTAGCACTGCAGAGCCACGTCCGCTTAGTTCGGTAACAGCATTGGCACAATAATGCAGCCCATAAATTTGATAAACGTAGATAATGCCGCCCGTATCGAACATTGCTGAGTTGCGTCTTGTTTGCCCGACTGCCGAATGGCTTGCCAAATCGCCTTGTGCTAAATATGCTTCCGTTTCGCTTATCATTCCTGTATAAATATGCTCACCGGCTACTCGGACGAGTAATTTGCCGATTAAATCTCGTGCTACAATTTCCGGTTTTTGCAGGTAATATTCAATCGGTAATTTATCGAATTGGTCAATCTGGGTCTGTATTATATTTGCTTTTTCGTGAACCTTCATACAGCTCGAATTTGCGGAATCTACATTCAATCGTGGCATTCATCAGGATGAATTGCTTGGCGTGGCGAAGCCCAAACATCTTCAGTGCTGCCATGTTGCCACTCAATACCCAAGCAACGTTACCTTTGTAATCTTGCTTCAATTTGTCGCCGATTTGTTTATGAAAGGCTTCGACGTCTTCGTCATCCATTCGCTCTCCGTAGGGAGGATTCATTATCAAAGTAGTATTTTCCAATTCCGGTTTGGCTTTGATGAAATCTCTGCGACGCACATCAATTTTCTTTTCGATTCCAATCTCTTCAAGATTTCGAAAAGTTACTGAAATTGCTTTCGAGGAAATATCGGCACATGAAATTTTAACCTGTGGTTCGATAATAAATGCTTTGGATTCATTTTTGATTCTGGTCCAAAGTGCTTCGTTATAATTTTTCCAATTCATAAAGCTGAATTTACGAAAATTTCCCGGTGGAATACCTGCTGCAAACATGTATGCCTCGGTGACAATTGTTCCGGAGCCGCACATCGGGTCGTACAAGTCAGTTTCAGCGTTCCAGCCGCTCAGTAAAATCATTCCCGCAGCCAAAACTTCATTCAAGGGTGCGTCAGTTTGAGTGACGCGATAGCCGCGTTTGTGAAGTGAATTGCCCGAACTATCGAGCGAAATTACGCAATCTTCACCCGAAATATAAACATTCAATCTAATATCGGGATTGTTGACATCAACGTCGGGGCGACCACCGTAGTAATCGCGGAGCCTATCAACGACAGCATCCTTCAATTTTAAAGCAACGTAATTTGCATGATTGAAATGCGGGGAATTGACAGTGCTGTCAACTGCGATTGTCATATTGGGAGTGATGAATGATTCCCACTCTATATCGAGGCATTGCTCATAGAATTGTTTGTCATTTCGGACTTGGAATTTTTTGAGAGCTATCAGGAATTTCAATGCAGTCCGCACGTGCAGATTTGCTCTATACAAAAGTGCGGTATCACCGAAGAAGGTCACAGCGCGCGAATGTAGCGAAATATCCCTACCGCCGAGCTTTTCGATTTCTGCTGATAGCACATCTTCAAGCCCTGCAAGGGTTTTTGCAGTTATTTCTAAATTATTTTCGTCGAATAGCAATGTTTTTGCTTTATAAGTTAATTTTCAATGTCATCGGCTATCATACGGAATCCAATTTCGATTGCACCCTTTAACGCCGAGCCTTTGGGTTTCACGAGTTTTAATTTTTTATCGGATTCAATCAATTTTTCTAATTTTTGATTCAATATTGTGTTTGCATCAATAATTCCACCCATCATCGCTACTTCAACTTTCGAATCATAATGCTTATCCAAGGCTTTGGGCAACTCGTATAAATGATTTGCAGCCTTATTTATTAATTCCATGCAAACTTCATCACCTTCCTCGGCGCATTTCATAATTGTCGGTGTCAGCATCTGATACTCAAAAGCGCGCTCTGCATAGGCTTTGACAATTGTTCTGGGTTGTTCGATATCAACAGTCGGAAACATCTCGCCGATTACATTAGTCAATTTTGTCGCTTTACCTCTGCCGTCTAAAGCTCTGACAACAGCCGTCAAGCCTTCTCTGCCAATCCATGCACCGCTTCCTTCGTCGTCGAGTTCAATTCCCCAACCGCCGCAGCGAAATACTTCGTTCTTTTTCTTTGCTAAAGCGATTGAGCCTGTGCCCACGATAATCATAATTCCGTCTTTACCTTCAAAAGCCCCTTCGAGAGCGATTTCGGCATCGCTTGTTACCATAATATCACTAATTGCGACGCCTTGCCCGCGTGCTAATGTACGAATAAGCGATTGAGAGCGTTTTTTCTCTTCGTCAAGCCATACACCGGCAAGTCCGACAACAATTGCATCCACTTCCGAAGTGTCTATTTCAGCTTTTTTGCATAGTTCAGTAATAACGTTCAATGTCCTTTCGCAGGATTCGCCAACTCCTACAGCACCAATGCGAGTGGTGCCGGCAACCATTTCGACTTTTTCGTTGCCTTGAGTAAATAGAACACCTCTTGTTTTGGTACCGCCGCCATCTATGCCGATAATTGTGTATTCTTCTCTGTTAATCATAATCCTTCATTTAATAAATTTGTACATCGTAGCTATACAAATTTCATGCCATTGAAAGTAAAAAGCTACTTAATTCGACGGCTTATCATGATTTAGATTTGATTGTTACAATCGGGCTTGAAACAAAGGCTACAGCCAATATATCTTTGAGGTGCTTGGCGTAAACTATCTCCAATCCATCAATAATATTGCTCTCGATATCAATTATATCAGTCTTATTATCAATCGGTACAATCACTTTGGAAATTCCGTTTCGTTTTGCGGCTAATAATTTTTCTTTCAAACCGCCGATTGGTAATATATTCCCGCGTAAAGTTATTTCTCCGGTCATAGCAATTGTGCCTTTGACAGCCTTATTTGTAAGTGCGGAAATCATTGCTATTGCCATTGTGATACCGGCTGATGGTCCGTCTTTGGGGATTGCACCTTCGGGAACGTGAATATGGATCTCTTTATTTTTGTTGAAATTTTCGACTAATCCTAAGTCAGAATAATTTGCTCTGATGAATGATAGTGCTGCCATGGCAGATTCTTTCATCACATCGCCCAATTGTCCGGTCAAAGTCAATTTTTCGGACGATGCAGGCATAATCATTACTTCGAGCGGCATTATGTCTCCACCAACACTTGTCCATGCCAGTCCCGTTGCAACACCGACTTTATCGCTCAATTCACCTTTCATATCCTTGAATTTCGGAGCTTTGAGATATTTTTCGATAGTATCAACGTCAATTTCGATTTTTTTCTCGAAAATAAACTTGCAAAATTCCGGACTCTGACTCAAAATACTAACTACTTCAACTTCTGTTACCACTTTTTTGCTCGGTTTCTTTATAGGTTGATTTTCAAAATAATCGTTTATCAAATCTTTAATTAACTTGCGGAGAACTGATGTCATTTCTCGTTCTAAATTTCGGACTCCGGCTTCGCGAGTATATTCACGGATGATTTTCTTAATAGCACTTTCGTCAAATTTAATGCCCAAATCCTTCATTCCAAACTCTTCATAAAGTTTTGGCAATATGTGGCGACGGGCGATTTCGAGCTTTTCATATTCCATGTAACTGTTCAATTCTATGATTTCCATCCTGTCCAACAAGGGGAGAGGTATGTCGTATCGGACGTTTGCAGTTGTTATAAACATTACATTCGACAAATCATAATCCACTTCGAGGTAATGGTCGTTGAATGCGATGTTTTGTTCGGGGTCGAGCACTTCCAACAGTGCCGACGACGGGTCGCCACGGAAGTCCATAGACATTTTGTCAATCTCGTCCAAAAGCATTACCGGATTGATTGTTCCGGCTTTTTTCATTGATTGAATGATTTTACCCGGCATTGCACCTATATACGTGCGTCTGTGTCCGCGAATCTCCGCTTCATCACGAACGCCACCAAGAGAAATCCTTACAAATTTTCTGCCCATTGCCCGTGCGATTGACTTTGCCAGTGAAGTCTTGCCAACTCCGGGAGGTCCTACAAAGCACAGGATTTGCCTTTTGACGTTACCTGCTAAATTCAACAATGCAATAAATTCCTGTATCCTATCTTTTGGTTTTTCGAGTGCGAAATGGTCTTCATCAAGAATGTTTTTTACATGTTGAATTTTTAGCTGGTCAATAGTTTTTTCATTCCATGGAATTTGTGTCAACAATTCCAAAAAATTTCTATGCACCGAAAACTCGGGTGACATAGGTGGAATTCGCTCGAGTCTTTTCAATTCTTCATCAGCTTTTGCTTTGACATGTTCGGGCAATCCTGCCTTGTCCAATTCTTCTTTTAGCTGAACGAGTTCCGGACTATAATCATCTTCCTCGCCAAGTTCGTTTTGCAATGCTCGAATTTGTTCTTGAATAAAGTAACGCTTTTGATTTTTGTGAATCAAATCGCTCACTTTATTATTAATATCTCCTTCAAGTTTGAGCAATTCCATCTCGGAAACAATCATTGTAATAAATTCCAAGTATTGGTCGCTCAAATTCTCGATTTCTAACAATCGTTGTTTGCGTTCGACTTTGGATTTTAGATTTGCAGCACCGAAAAATAGTTGTTGAATCGGGTCGGCAGAATTTAGATATGCTGCAATCAAATCACCCGGTAGCGATGAATCCGATTTGACGTATTCAGAGAATAAATCTCCTGAACGTCTGACTAATGCTTCAAATTCGGGAGTATATGGTGGTATTTTGAGTTCGATTTGCTGTATATCAGCCGATAAATAGTCTTTGCGTTTATATTTCCGTTGTATCTTTGCTTGGCAAATCCCTTCAATCAATACTTTCATTAAATTATTCGGCAATCTCAAGACTTGGATAATTCTGGCGATTGTACCATATTCGTAAATATCTGCAAAAGTAGGTTCGTCAACATCAGGGCTCCTTTGTGCAGAGAGAAAAACAAATCGTTTAGATTCGAGTGATACAGACATCGCCTTAAGTGTAGTGCTGCGTCCTACCAGTAACGGAAATATCATATTCGGAAAAATCACCACATCTCGCATCGGTATAACGGGCAGCCTCTTAGGTATTTTAGTAAAATCAACCTCTTCTGATTCGATGTCCAATATAAAATCAACATTCTTTTTCATTCAGTTACCTATAATTTCAATTTTTTTCATTTTCATTGTATTAAGACAAATAAAGCGAAAGTATAGTATTATTTTTGAAATTTATTGTAACTTTTTCTTATGTTTATCTGTTATTACATTATCTAAACTACAAATTTTTGGAAATAATATGAAAAAAGTATTTTTTGTTTTCATGCTGCTTCTAATCGGAAGCACAGAATTATTAAGTCAAGAACAGCAAACGCCCGATAGCTATCTTAAAGTTCTCGAATTTTGGAGAAATGAAAAGTTTCGGTTAAAAGCTGAGGATTTGTTAGACAAAATCAACAATCCTGATAAGTACAAGCAGATTGATGCTTTAACACTACCGGAAATGCAAAAATCCGGGCTTGAGTCCACTGTAAGCATAAGTTCGGTTGTTGAATCAGAAGTTCACGCTGCAGTCAATCCCACAAATCCAAATAATATTGTTGCTTCACCTATCAATCAAAATCGAAACAATCCAACTTCAGCGCTGTCTTGTCCAATTTATTATAGCAAAGACCAAGGAGAAAGTTGGCAAAAAAGCAGTTTCGTCACTAAACCTAAGATTGATAATTTATTGATTGTCGGAGGTGGAGACCCAGTACTTGTATTTGATGGTGATGGCAAATTGTATTTATCGTGGATAAATGTTTGCCTTTCCACGATTTCTTTACCCGAAAATCCTACGCAATTAATCCCGGATTCACTTTGGGCTGTTATGCACTATGCAGTTTCGGAAGATGGAGGAGAAACCTTCAGTTTCGACAACTCAATGTACTTAGGTAAACTTGTTAAAAGTAGGTACACGGGTAGCGGCGGCATAACTTATATGCTCGACAAGCAATGGATGGCATCAGATGTGACAAAATCATCTCCATATTATAATAACGTTTACACAAGTGCGATGCAAATGAATATGGAACTTTCATCGCAAGATTATGGGATTAATATGATTGTATTTACCAAAGCGGCTGATTCATCACAATTCGACCAAAATGGTGTCAACATCACGCGTGGTCAAAATTTTCAGTTGGTGCAATTTGGTTCTTTAGATGTTGATTTGAACGGTCATGTACATTTTACATTTCTCGGAGCGAGAAGTGACCGTATAGGTAATTTATATCACTGCGTTTCCAAAAACGGAGGAGTGACTTTCTCCGTGCCTCAACCAATTGCTCAAATTCGTGGCACTTTAGCTCAGCTTGGTAATGCCGAATCTGTCGTGGGAATGAATCAAACTCGTTTGTATCCATGCCCGTATGTTGCAATAGATAGAAGTAACGGCATCGGTTCAAACAATTTATATTTGACTTGGACTGCTAATGGAGTAACTTCAAATGCTTCGCGTGGGCTTGATATTTATTTTGCCAAATCAACTAACGGTGGACATACATGGTCTGACCCTAAGATTGTTAACAAACATCCGGAGGGGGAGAAAATTCATGCTTATTATTCATCCATTAATGTTAGTTCCACAGGTGTTCTTTCAATTTCATATTATGACAGACGCCACTCAACAAGTGCATCTACGCATTATTACCTTGCCGTTTCGAAAGACCAAGGCGAAACTTTTGTCGAATTCCCGCTTACCTCCGAGCCAATGAATTTTGCAAATATTGGTTCTCAGAATAACAATTTCGGTATCGGTGAATACAATGCTATTGTATCTGACGGTAAAACAATAATCCCTATCTGGGCTGATGGCAGAACTAACGATGGGAATATTAATATTTATATGGCTAAAATTGATTCGGACAATCTGGAGCAATATCTCACTAGCGTACCCGATATTGTCAGCATTTTCTCTGATTTTTTCATCACAAAACTTTACCCAAATCCCGCAAATGAAAAATTGAATATCGAAGTAACTTTGAATAAGATGGGTGAGCTTAAATATATAATTTACGACCTATCCGGCGATGCACTTATTTCGGGAATTCTCGGAGATAATATCATCGGCTCTCATACATTTGATATTGACGTTAAATCTATTTCAGCAGGTCAATATTATCTAAGTCTAAGTACAAAAAATGGGTCTGTTGTCAAAAAATTCAATGTAGTTAGATAAAACAATTACTTATCTAAAAAAAAATCGCTCCCATGAATTCGTTTTGGGAGCGATTTTTTATTAAATAAGGGATATTTATTTCCCGGTTGCTTTTTCTAATTTTTTCATAATTGAAAATACAAATACTGCCGAAATAGAACAACAAACGACGAAAATAGCCCAAACTTGCCACACTTCGATACGCATCCACATGAATGAGCCGACAAATAAAAGTTGATTGCCAACTGCAGTTGCTCCCAACCATCCGCCTTGCATCAAACCTTGGAATCGAGGTGGCGACACTTTCGACACGAATGAAATACCCATGGGGCTAAGGAATAATTCTGCAATTGTCAATATCAAATATGTATTAATCAACCAATATGGCGATACTCGACCCGGTGTTGCCTCACCACCTAAATCAGCTGGTGAAACAAGTCCGACAGAGCCTACGAGCAGAAGCATAAATGCAAAAGCAGCCAAAATCATACCGATACCGATTTTTCGCGGGGTCGAAGGCTCGCTGTTTCGTCTTTTGAGCCAACCGAAGAACCATACAACCACGGGCGTCAGAAATACAATGAATATCGGATTGAATTGTTGGAATAATTCGGGTTCGATAACGTTTGAGTCATTGTAAGTTCCATAGAAATAATAAGCCAAAGCGCTACCTACAATTACTAATGCACCTCCGATGATTCGATGCTTTGTCTCCGAACTTTTCTTCACCAAGAAGACCATACCGAGAATAGCTGCGATAATTGGCAAGAATCCACGCAAATCGAAGAATAGATATGTGAATGCATCAACAGTTTTAGCGGTGTAATCACGAGCAAAGTAAGTAAGTGTTAGTCCGTTTTGGTGGAATGACATCCAGAAGAAAATAACTACTAAGAAAACCAAACCAAGTGCAACCAAGCGTTGGCGCTCTTCTGCAGGAGCCATTTGAATAGTAGCTTCGCCTTTTTCGACTTGCTTTTTTCTGTCAGGTAATTTACCCTTGAAGAAAATATATACAACTAACGAAATAAGCATTGCAACCGCTGCCACACCAAAAGCGTAATTATATCCTACTGCAAATACATCAATATAGTTTTGTGCAAATACAGTTAAATCTGTAACAGGCAAAGTAGTCGAATTAGTTGCTAATTCCTGGAATTGAACCATATCAACAGGTTGACCATTTACCACTTTGTGGGCTAAAGCCGGCAAATCTGCATCATAGGAATAGCCTTGACTTTTCAAGAACCAATTTCTAATACCGTTTGCAGCGGTAGGCGCAAAGAATGCACCAATATTTATACCCATGTAAAAAATACTGAACGCTGAGTCGCGTAGATGCGCATATTGCGGTGCATCATACATCTGACCAACGAGTGCTTGAAGATTGCCCTTAAACAGACCATTACCAAGCGAAATCGTAAAAAGTCCGAGAAGGGTGATAACCAGACCAGTTCCGGGAGTTGCCATTAGTGCATATCCCACGAACATTATTACTATACCAATTAATATTATGCCTTTGTAATTTTGAGTTCTATCGGCTAAAAACCCACCGACAAGTGCCAACGCATAAATCAAAGTGTAGAAAACGCTATAAATAATTCCGGCATCATCGGCTGCCAAACCGAATTTTGCTTGCAGAAACAGAACCAAAATCGCCATCATTGTGTAAAAACCAAACCGCTCGCCCATATTGGCAAAGAAGGCTACGATAAGACCTTTAGGATGATTTTTGAACATAGTACCTCACATTTTTATTACGAAAAATTACCATTGTCAAATTACAAAGCAAAATTAAGAAAAAAAACAGACTTTTTTCTTAATAATTTGAGTTTAGTTTTTATTTAATTATAATGTAGGCAAGGCTAATGCGGGATTCAGGTTCCATTCAGTCTGTCACCGGCATCACCAAGCCCGGGGACAATGTATTTTTTTTCATTTAAGCCACGGTCAATTGCAGCTGTATAGATTGGTATTTCGGGGTATTCTGTGATGATTCTTTCGATTCCTTCGGGTGCAGAAATCAAAGCAACAACGCTAATATTGGCAGCTCCTTCCAATTTGAGTCTCGAAATTGCTGATAATAGCGAACCGCCAGTCGCAAGCATAATCTCTAATAGGAAAATTCGACTATCTGAATCTATTTTCGGCACATTAAAAAAATATTCTTCGCTATTGAATGTTGTTTCATTTCGGCGAATTCCTATATAACCCACTTCAGCTTTTGGGTACATTTTCATAAATGGAGGCATCAAGCCCAATCCGGCTCTGAGAATCGGAATAAAAACGACTTTGCTTGTGATTTCTTTGCCTTTTGTTGTTTCAAGTGGTGTTTCGACTTGAATTTCCCTCGTTGGTAGATTTTTCAGAACTTCGTATGCCATGCAACTGCCGATGCTATCGACAGATTGGCGGAATAATTCGGAACTTGTACGTTTATCTCGAAGTTTGGTAAGTTCGAAATCAATAATCGGATGATTAAGTAAGTTTACCATAATTAAAATAAATCCGGATACCAAACTAAATTCAATCTCGGAATCGAGAAAAAGGTTGTTACTTCTGTTTCGCGGAAAAATTTACCGTTGGGGTCATTTCTTTCATATCTTGGGTCAAAGTTCCTGGTAGTTTTGCCAATCATAAAATCTAATTTCCATTCAGCTTGAATAGCAAATAATCCGGCACCTGATACAGGAATATTAATGAAGAAGCCCAATCCTGCATTAACTCCCATACGAGTTTGATTGTCAACCTCACCATTTTCCAATCCGTACTCGTTTAATAGTATTGATGGTCCTGCCATTCCGTAAAAATTGATTTTGTTGCGAGGATTCAAAAGAAAATGTGCTGTAAATTGAATTTGTTGGTGTATGTTTGGTTTGAGGAAGGGAAATTTCACAAGTAATTTTTCATTTTTTGCGTACAAGTATGTACCAGAAAGTACCAAAAAATCAAATGGTGACCCATGAATCGTGCCACCAAATGCAACTAATCCTTCGTAGGACAAATCTTGAGGGTCCGGCTTGTATGATTCAACGATAGTGTTTGTGCCCAAAACAAATCCTATGCCGAGTGTCTTTTTGAAATGATTAAAAGGTTTTGTGTATCGCGGAGTTTCTTCCGGATAATCTTCTTCATATCCTTGTGATTGTGCTGAATTCAGACCTGCAAGTGCAAATAATAATGTGACTAAAGTCAGTTTGAATAACTTCTTAGCATTGATTGTTGTCATTTCTATAACCTCTTCTATTTTAATTGTTTTTATTTCAGCGATTTTTTCCGCAACATACTTGACGAATAAAGGCTCATTTCGTTTACCTCTGAAAGGTACGGGAGACATATAGGGTGAATCTGTTTCGAGCATGAATCTGTCGTTTGGCACACTACGAATAATTTCATGGTCGGCAAATTTTTTGAATGTGATATTTCCGGTGAAAGAAATGTGCATTCTCAAATCCATAATTTTTTGAAAATAATCATGCGAACCATAAAAGCAATGCAAAACGCCTCGCAAAGTTCCATCTTGTTCTTCTGTTAGTATTTCCACAAGGTCATCTTCTGAGTCGCGATTGTGAATGATAACGGGTAAATCAAGCTCTTTGGCGATTTGGAGTTGTTTGCGGAAAACATCTTTTTGCACATCTCTGGGAGCGAAATCGTAGAAATAATCCAAACCTATTTCGCCAATTGCGACTGTTTTCTCCATCTGTGCATATTTGTAAATTTTTGCATACGACTCTTCATTTGCAGTGAGAGCACTATGCGGATGAATTCCAATTCCGGCAAATATGCGTTGGTGAGTGGCTGCGAGTTCATATGTTGATTCAAACTTATCCGGCTCGATTGCTGGAACAATCACTGCTTCAATCCCTTCGGCAAAAGTTCTGTCTATGACTTCACTTCTATCCGTATCGAAATCTTCCGAATCAATGTGTGCGTGTGTATCTATCATTTGGATTTATTCAATTTTACTTTCAAGATTGAAGTGTTTTCAAATCGGCGATGATTTTATCTATATGCCCTTTAATCTGCACATTGTTGTAAACCTTTTTTATTTCTCCCTTGGGGTCTATAATATAGCTTGTCCGAATCACACCCATATACTTTTTGCCAAACATTGATTTCTCACCGATGACACCATATAAATTACATATTTCTTTGCTTTCATCAGCGATTAATTGGAAATTGAGATTGTATTTTGATGTGAATTTATCATGAGATTTGACTCCATCAGGGCTAACGCCAATTACGTTTGCTCCCACACTTGTTATGCGTTCCATATTGTCTCGGAAATCACAAGCTTGTTTAGTACAAGTTTCGGTGTCATCCTGAGGATAAAAATATAGAACTAACCATTTGCCAAGGGTTTCAGATAATTTAAACTTTTGTCCGCTATTTACTTCGGCGGAAAAATCAGGTGCTTTTGAACCAATTTCGAGTGACATACTTCTCCTAAATCTTTGAACTAATCATTTCTTACTTCAGTTGCACCAAAGATATTTATGATTTCATTTTCAAAAGGATGCAAATCTTTGCTTTGGTCAACGTATTTATTATCTGACGTCGAATCGGAACTTAAGTTGTTATCATTCGATTCAATCTTTTCTTGCTCTAATTCAACTTTGACTGAGTAGTGTAAATCGAAATGTTTTGAAAGTATTGATTCGAGTAATTTGCCTTTACCACCAATAAAATCGGCATGAAAAGCATTATTAAATTTGAGTACGAGCGTTTTGCCGACTATCATCATCTCGGCTTGTTCCAATCCTTTCGATAGCCCGCTTTCGTTGATTTCATCTGATTTTAAAATCTTACTCCAATCCTTTGGTAATTCATATACAATCTTCGGGACTTCTACTTTTGCTTCAGTTATTTTACTTTCAGCTTTTGGAGTTACTGCTTTTGCTTCAGTGACTTTACTTTCTGGTGCGTAGGCAGTGCTATTTTCACGGGCTACTATATTTTCATTTGGAGCAGCTTTGGGTTGAGGAGTAACTGTAACAGGGCTTTCAGTCGTTGGCAAACCGTTTATTTGGCGAATCAAATCCTCAATTTCTGCGACAGTATCCATCGTAGCTAATTTGCATAAAGTCAGTTCAAATTTGACCCGCGGTTGCTTGGCGAATCGAATTTCTTGTTCGGATTGAGCTATCAAATTCATCATTCTCAACAAATCATTCTTTCTGAAATTTTTAGATTCTTGCTGGTACAGAGATTGAATTTCGCTCGCTGTTTCGATTAATTCTGTGCTTCCGGTTACTACAACGGTCAATAAATGTCGTAAATGCTCGAGTAATCCCGATAATGTTTCCTGCAAATCGTATCCACGATTGATAATTTCATTTGCAATGTGGAACATTTCGGCAGTGTTTTTACTGACTGCTGCTCGGGAAATCCTGAAATAGAACTCATCATCAATCAAACTCAGTGAATCAACAGTCGCATGGAAATCCACATTTTTGCCGCAAAAGGCAATGACTTGGTCGAAAATACTTTGTGAATCTCGCATCGAGCCGTCTGCCCGCTTTGCTATAATCATTAGCGATTTTTCATCTATAGTAATAGATTCTTTACCCGCAATATATTTGAGTTGCGAGACTATTTCACCGGTTTCCATTCTCCGGAAATCATACCTTTGGCATCGGCTTGTGATAGTCGGGAGCACTTTATGAGCTTCGGTTGTTGCAAACACAAACATCAAATGCGGCGGCGGTTCTTCCAAAGTCTTGAGCAAGGCATTGAATGCAGCTGACGAAAGCATATGAACCTCGTCGATTACATACATTTTATACTTGCCGTGAGATGGAGGATACTTTGCATTTTCTCTCAATTTCCGGATGTCATCCACACTGTTATTTGATGCACCGTCAATTTCGATAACATCCACCGAGCGTCCTTCGAGCACAGCTTGGCAGTTGACGCACTTATTACACGGTTCGGCAGCTACAGGGTGCAAACAGTTCACGGCACGAGCCATAATTCGGGCTGTAGTTGTTTTGCCCACTCCTCGCGGACCGCAGAACAAATAAGCATGGTGCATCCGCCCGGAAGTAACGGCATTTTTCAATGTCTGAGTGATGTGGTCTTGCCCCACAACATCGGCAAACGTTAATGGACGCCACTTTCGAGCCGTTACTATGTAGTTCTCGACTTCGTTAGTCAATGTATTTTCTTCGGACATTTTTTATTTTTTTTATGATAAACAAATTACAAAGTAAGACTATTAAAGTATAAAATATCAAAAAATTTCAAAAAAAAATATTTTTCTTTAAATTCATTGGCACGATATGTGATATAATTGATTTGTAATTGTTGAAACTAAAGAAAAGCAAAACTATATGAACCCTGTATGTAACTTGATAACTGACGAAGAAAGAAAAATAATCTCAAATTTGAAAAGTAATAGCAAACTAAATTTTGATAAATCAATAGCGACCGAATTTTTAGAAAGAAAAGGAAAACACTTAGAAATAATCGAAGATGATGTTGACCTAAACGCGATGCTTATCAAAAAGCCCGATTATTCTTTCCTGATAAAGGTCAAAGGCGATTCGATGATTAATTGCGGTATTGATAATACTGATACTCTTTTGGTAGATTGCTCAATTGAGCCAAAACACGGTGACATTGTAGTAGCATCTATTAATGGTAAGATTTTAGTCAAAAAGCTGAACTTTTCATATCGCGAAACGATGTTACTTTCCGAAAACGAAAATTATATGCCTATTAAAGTACGCTCCGGCGACAAGTTCGAGATTTGGGGTGTCGCTATTATGGTTATTAAGGATAGAACCTTATAAAATATGACGAGGAAACGCCCCGTTTGAGAAACCTGTCCATCCCCCCGGGCAGGTTTCCTTTTTTTTAATACATATCAATCAGCTTCGTCAATGCTTTTAATATGGAACAAAATCAAGACTACAGAAAATTTCTCATACCTGCTAATGTAGCCGGGATTCAAAATCTCGAATTAGTTGCTCGGCTCGTTGTCGAAGGTTTCATTACGGGATTGCACCGCTCGCCTTATCATGGCTTTAGCGTTGAATTTGCCGAACATAGGCAATACCGCCACGGTGATGAAACAAAAAATATTGATTGGAAGGTGTATGCCCGAACGAACAAATATTATGTGAAGCAATACGAAGAAGAAACCAATCTTCGTGCAGTGCTTGCAGTGGATTCGAGTGCTTCTATGGGTTACGCTTCCAAAGGTATGATTTCCAAATTCGACTATGCAATTTTTTTGACTGCCGCTCTAAGTATGTTGATGCTTAGGCAACGCGATGCAGTAGGGCTGGCAATGTACGATACCGAAGTTCGAAAATATTTGCCACCGAATTCGAAGCAATCCTATGTGACTGAAATCTTGAAAACCTTAGCCTCATATAGCCCGACAAATAATACCGGAACGGCTCAGGCTTTAGATTCATTAGCCGAACGAATCAAACGTCGCGGATTGGTAATTATAATGAGTGATTTTTTCGACGAAAAAGAATCGGTTCTGAACGCTCTGAAACATTTCCGTCACCGCAATCACGAAGTTCTTGCTTTTCATTTGCTCGACCCGCGAGAAATTGACTTCAAACTTGGTACAGGTGCTACTTTCCGAGATATGGAAACCGGTGAAGAGCTTGTTACTCAACCACATCAAATTGGTGGGGCATATTCCGATGCTGTGAAAAATTTCATCAAGGACATAAAAAAAGAATGTTTCAACCATAATATAGATTATACAATGATTGAAACATCAACTCCCTTCGACAAGGCATTAAGAGACTATATTACAAAGCGGCGAAAAGTATAATAATTTACTTATACCCGACCATTAAGCTTGATTCGAACTCTGTATCAATTTTGACTACATCTCTAAACCACGACTCTTTGAGTATTATCCACAAATCTGTCTCGGTGTAAACGCCACCACGAAGTGTATTGACGAGCAAGTTTATTGATGATAGAGCAAATTTCAGCGGATGTGTCCTATCGTCATCAATAATCATTTCGTGAATGACTATTTGTCCGCCGTGATTTAAAGCATCGAAACATCTTTGCAACAATTTTACATTATCCCAAATCGAATATAAATTCACTACATTTGAAATAAAAATCAAATCATAGCCACTGCCTAAATCATCCTCGTTGAAATCTCCCGAAATCGGAAATATTTTATCTTGCAAGTCATCATCAATTATCATTCGTAAAGTAAATCTGATTACCTCGGGATAATCAATAACATGTACTTTAATATTCGGGTTGAGTTCAATAAAACTCTTGGCGTAGGCTCCCTTGCCACCACCGATGTCAAGCACTTTTTTGACATTTTTGAGATTCAAATGCGAAAGTATTTCGGGGGCTTCCATCGTTGCCCTCCAATCGGTAGAATTAGCAAAGCTTTCTACCCATTTTTCATCCTTTTCCTGAAGATTTTTATAATTAACAGGTTGACCTGACCTAATTACTTGGATTAGGTCGCTCCACGAATCCCACAGTCCGGCGATGTGCTCCAAATTACCAAGGTAGGCAGGGCTTCCGTGGACTAAATGCTTCATCGAATCTTCAGTATTCTTGTAATGCAAATCAATGAATTCGAGCAGTTCCATTCCGCATAGAGCATTTAATAAACGCTCTGTTGCCCGAAAATCAGTGTTTATAATTCGAGCGATTTCTTCGGCTGAAAGTGCTTCGTCGCCGATTATACTAAATACATCAAGTTCGCAGGCTGTAAGTAATACTTTGCTCTTTTGAAATGCAAGTGCTGTATCAAGGATAAACTCAAGTCCGCTACCTTTGTGTTTCGGATAAATTTTCTTAACCATAGAAACTCCCATTTATGATATTTTAATTTCTTTTATCATGCTTGCGTAATTCAATTATGTGAAATTACAAAAGTTATTTATTAATGCCAAACATTCGTACAATTATTTTTTATTCATACAATTAACAATTAATTAACATAGGTTTGCATCATTTTTAGTAAATTTGTAGATAATATTTTCACAATTTTACGAATTATATCGGAGAAATCGATGTCAAAATCAAAGAAAAGCGATTCTAAAAATTCCAAAAAAAGCAAATCTCACCAGTATGTGTATTATTTCGGGGGTGACCAAGCTGACGGCACTGCTGAAATGAAGGGTTTGCTCGGTGGCAAAGGTGCTAACCTTGCCGAAATGGTAAATATCGGATTGCCTGTTCCTCCCGGATTTACAATTACTACTGAAGTTTGTACTTACTTTTATAAGAACAAACATTCCTATCCAAAAGAATTAACTAAGCAAGTTGAAAAAGCAATCAAACAAATGGAAAAGGAAATGGGCGCCAAATTTGGTGATGCCAAAAATCCTTTGTTGCTTTCGGTTCGTTCCGGTGCTCGTGCTTCTATGCCCGGCATGATGGATACTGTGCTCAATCTCGGACTTAATGACACTACTATAATTGGATTGATTGAAAAATCAGGCAATGCACGCTTTGCTTATGATTCATATCGCAGATTCGTTTCCATGTATGGCGACGTTGTAATGGGTTTGAAGCCACAGGGCAAGGATGATATTGACCCATTTGAAGAAATTCTCGAAGCTAAAAAACACGCAAAAGGTATAAAACTTGACATCGAATTTACTGCTGATGATTTGAAAGACTTAGTTGCTGAATATAAAGCTGCAATCAAAAATATTACAGGTCAGGAATTCCCCGAAGACCCTATGCAACAACTTTGGGGTTCGGTTGGTGCAGTATTTAGCTCATGGATGAATGATAGAGCTATCGTTTATCGCAAATTGAACAACATCCCCGAAGAATGGGGCACAGCCGTTAACATCCAAGGAATGGTATTCGGTAATCTCGGCGAAACTTCAGGAACGGGTGTTGCCTTCACTCGCGATGCTGCTTCCGGAGAAGACATTTTCTACGGAGAATTTTTGATGAATGCCCAAGGCGAAGACGTCGTTGCAGGCACAAGAACTCCAAATCCGATTATCGAACTCGAAGCCATTGACCCCAAATCATACCATAAATTATTAGCTATCCGCAAAAAACTCGAAAAGCATTACAGAGACATGCTCGATATTGAATTTACAATTCAAGATGGTCGCCTGTATATGCTCCAATGCCGCGTAGGTAAACGTACCGCTATGGCTGCGATGAGAATTGCCGTCGAAATGGTGAAAGCAAAACTTATCAAACCCGAAGAAGCTTTGATGAGAGTTGACCCTGACCAATTGAACCAACTTTTGCGTCCCGTTTTTGATTTGGAAGCTAAGAAAACTGCACTTGCCAAAGGTGATTTATTGGCAGTTGGTTTGAATGCCGGTCCAGGTGCTGCAGCAGGTAAAGTTGTATTCAATGCCGAAGATGCAGTAGAATGGAAAGCTAAAGGCGAAAACATTATTTTGGTTCGTATCGAAACTTCACCCGAAGACATCGCAGGTATGAACGCCGCCGAAGGTATTTTGACTGCACGCGGTGGTATGACTTCTCATGCTGCACTCGTAGCTCGCCAAATGGGTAAAGTTTGTGTTGCAGGTTGCGGTTCGCTTTTGGTGGATTACAAAGCTCGCAAATTTACTGTCGAAGGAAAATCTTTCACAGTGAAAGAAGGCGACTATATCTCAATTGACGGTTCGACAGGCGAAGTTATTCTCGGCAATATTCCTACCAAACCAAGCGAAGTAGTCGAAGTTCTTATCGACAAAACTCTTGATGCAAAAGACGCTCCAACATTCCAAATTTACAAGCAAATCATGGATTGGGCTGATAAATTCCGCAAAATGAACGTCCGTACTAATGCTGACCAACCTGACCAAAGCGAAAATGCGATTGCATTTGGTGCCGAAGGTATTGGTTTGTGCCGTACTGAGCATATGTTCTTTGGCGAAGGTAAAATCCAACCTATGCGCGAAATGATTCTTGCTGAAAATGTCGAAAATCGCAAAAAAGCATTAGCTAAATTATTGCCACTCCAACGCGAAGATTTCGAAGGTATCTTCCGTGTAATGGACGGTAAGCCGGTGACAATCAGAACAATTGACCCACCACTTCACGAATTTTTGCCTCATGATGATGCGGGACAAAAAGAAGTTGCAAAAGAACTCGGGATTACGGCTAAAGCAGTCAAAGAACGTGTTGACGCTTTGCACGAATTCAATCCAATGCTTGGTTTCCGCGGATGCCGTCTCGGCTTTATTTTCCCCGAAATCACAGAAATGCAAGCACGCGCAATTTTCGAAGCTACCGTGAACGTTGCCAAAGAAGGCAAAAAAGTATTGCCCGAAGTGATGATTCCATTAGTTGGGCATGTCAAAGAATTAGCCCATCAAGAACAAGTTGTTCGCCGTGTGGCTAGCGAAGTTATGGCTGAAACAGGTGTGAAATTTGATTATCTCGTTGGTACAATGATTGAAATACCACGCGGTGCAATCACTGCTGCCGAAATCGCCGAAGTTGCCGAATTCTTCTCCTTTGGTACAAATGATTTGACTCAAACGACTCTTGGCTTGAGCCGCGACGATGCAGGTAAATTCTTGCCTGATTACGTTGCTCGCGAAGTCTATAATGTTGACCCATTTGTTTCGATTGACCGCTCAGGCGTTGGTTTCTTGGTTAAACATGCTGTTAACGAAGGCAGAAGTGTCAAGTCGAAATTAAAGCTCGGCATTTGCGGTGAACATGGTGGCGACCCGGCTTCTGTGGAATTCTGCCACTTTGCAGGTTTGAACTATGTTTCATGTTCACCTTATAGAGTGCCTATAGCACGTCTTGCAGCCGCTCGTGCCACTATTAGAGAAAAAATTCAATCAAAAGCAGACAAAAAAGGCAAGAAAAAAGCTAAAAAGAAGTAAATATATTAAAATTTTATCATTATACTCACTCGTGAATGTTAATCACGAGTGAGTTTTTTTTCATAATAACTTCACTATCAATTAACAAATGTAGAAAAATGCCATATTTTGATGCTTTTCGTGCACTGAATACGATTTTGCTTTTTTATTTAAGCCCAAAAGCATATCTTAGCAAATAATTATTTTGATATTATGAAACTAAGCTCTATAAAAATGTAGAGTATCATTATTTTTTGCTTATTGGGTTGAGTATTCATTTTATAATATAGATAGTATGTAAAATTTATCATTTGAGGTTTATTATGAAAAAAATCTGTACAAGATTTTTTGTCTTTCTTTTTGCATTTACAATTTATGTCCAGCAAGCTAATGCAAAAGTAGAAATCGGCTCGACCGAATACTCAACATTGTCTGCTGCTTTTAGCGCCATTAATAATGGTACCCATACAGGCAATATTGTTGCTAAAATTACCGGTGATATTTCAGAAACCTCCAGGGCGATTTTGAACGCCTCGGGTCAAGGTAGTGCTGATTATACTTCGGTTGTGATTTATCCGACAGGCGAATATAAAATTTCCGGCAATCAAGCCACTGCACTTATCGAATTACGTGGTGCTGATGACGTCACTTTCGACGGTCGCCAGAACCAATCAGGTACAGCAAACAAATTAACAATAGAAAATACAAGCACAAGTACTTCCACTACTGTTATTTGGTTAGATAGTAATACAACCGGTGGTGGCGGTGCCTCTAATAATACTATCCGAAACATTAATATTATTGGCGGTTCTATTACAGCAAGTTATGGCATTGTAATGAGTGTCAGCACATCTTTGACCGGCTCAGGTGCCGGCAATGACAATAACACAATTGCGTACTGTACATTCAAAAAACTCTATTATGGTATTAGAGCATATGGAACATCAGCCGGCAGAATGAAAAACTTAAAGATATATGGAAATCACTTGGGTTCATCTGACGCAACCGAAACAGTAGCTTGGTATGGGATGTATATATATTATACAGATGGTGCTGAAATTTACGATAATACTTTTGATAGACTTGAACGCACAAGTACAGTTTATGGTCTTTACTTCTATTATGGTAATGAATCAAAAATTTACGACAATACATTTTCCAATTTCAAATCCGGGTCAACTTTGTACGGATGCTATATACTTCAAAGCCCTTACACAGAATTATATAATAACAAAATTGACAATATGAGTTCGCCAACTACATTATATAATATTTATTTAAGTAGTTGTGCCTATTCCACTGTAGAGGACAATAGGATTACCAATATATATAACGCAGGAACAATGTACGGAATTTATTTGACTTCGAGTGCTGAATCTACTGTACAGCGAAATTATTTAGATAATTTAATGAATTCAAGTGGCGCTTCTTACGGTATCCGTATTAATAGTTCCGGCAAGTCAAAAGCGCTTAATAATATCGTTAGCAACCAAACTGCATCAACTTATTCTCGTGGAATTTCTTTTGCGACCGTAGCCGATGGCGAATTATCCAATAATGAAATTTTCGGTATTACAGCAAATGGTTCAAGTACTACAGGAGCATGGGGAATTGAAATTTCAAGTACATCAAGCAATACACAAATAATAAACAACTCAATTGCGAACATACGAACAACCCAATGGAGCACATCAGGCACAACAACTAATCCATTCGGTATTTCGATTACAGGCGGTACAGGATATAAAATTTGGCATAATAGTGTGCAACTTAATGGCGAACAAATTGAAACCGGCACGTCAGGAACTCTTTCGTCATGCCTCATGATTACTTCAACTGCAGTCAACACAATTGACTTGAGAAATAACCTGTTTTCCAACACTCTCGAAGGTTTGTCCGGGTCGCGTTCATTCTGTGTTTATCTTGTAAGTACAAATAATTTGAACAACTCTACAATGGATTACAATAACTATTATGCCGGTGGTGATTATGGCATGATTGGATACTTAAATTCCGATATTACAAACTTATCAGGTTGGCAATCAGCTACATCTCGTGAATCTAATTCTATGAATATTTTCACCGAGTTTAACTCAACCACTAATAACGCGCCCGTCCCGGGTTCACAAGTAATTGGAAAAGGTATAGGTCTTAGTGAGGTTGAATATGATATTACCGGAGAACAACGTTCGGCTACTAACCCGACTCCGGGTGCATATGAAAAAGCCGCAGACCTATTGGGTCCTGATATTGTATTTGAAAGATTTGCTTCTACAACAAGTACAGACAACCGAGTCCTTGTAGCTACTATTACTGATTATACTGCAGTCAACAAAACTACTTCAGCACCAAGACTATATTACAGAGCTATCAAAAATAGTAATTCTTGGGTGGGGAATAGTTCAACTCAAGACGGATGGAAATATGCAACTGCTACAATAAGTGGCGACGAATATTCATTTACATTGGATTACAACAAAATTTATGATGGTATGGAAGTTGGAGATGTTTACGAATACTTTATTGTTGCAAAAGATGTTGCTCCGGCGGGCAACATTAGTGTTTCCAAGGGCTTTTTCTCTGTCAATCCAACTTCTACAAGTTTGACAGCTGAAAACTTTCCATTCTACGATTCAGATAACTTCAAAATAGCAGAAGCTATTGAAGGCGAAATTACAGTAGGTAGCGGCTCCGGTAAAGATTATGCTACTCTAACCGATGTAGGTGGAGTATTCGAATACTTAAATAATGGTATTTTGACAGGCGATGTCGAAGTAGTCATTTCTACGGATATTTCTGAGTCAGGTTCTATTGCACTCGGTAAATTATTATACGAAGGCGCCGAATATTATAACGTCACATTCAAACCAAGCGAAGCTAAAGTCAAAAGACTTTCAGGCACTCTTGCCGGTGGGTCTATCATTACCCTGCTCGGTGCAAGTTATGTAACATTCGACGGAAGTTTTGACGGTGACGGTCGTTACCTCGAAATTACCAACCAACAATCTACAGGATATAATGCTGCGATAGCAATCGGAAGCGGTGGTGCTATGTTAGATGGCGGCAAATTCGTTACAATTCAAAATTGTGTAATCTTCAACAACTATATTATGAGCACAGTCGGCTCGTATGGAATAATAGTTACTGATGGTTTAATAAGTACGAGTACGAATGCTTCAAGTGAAAATGTGAATAATTTAACTATCCGTAATAATGAAATCTACAAATGTTCATATGGGATTTCTGCTTTCGGTAAGACATCCGGTCTGTTACAAAATTTGTTGATTGAAAACAATGAAATAGGTTCGACTACTTCCGGCAGTGAGATTTCCGTCAAAGGTATTGATGTTTATCTTACAGATAATGCTGTAATTCGTGGGAATAAAATATTTAATTTCACCACAGCTTATAGCACTTCACGTACGGGGATTGAAATAGATGGTTCGACATCAACTAACGCCCTTATCGAAAATAATATAATTCATGGATTAAAGCAAACTGCATCAAGCACAGTTGGTTGTTACGGTGTTAACATCTTAGGCGGAACGGGTCATTCAATTATGAATAATTATATATTTGATATCACCACAAGTCGAATGAGCTCAACTTCTACCACAGGAAATCCTTTCGGTATTCGTGTTGCCTCGGGCTCAGGGCACAAGATTTGGCACAATACTATCATAATGAAAGGCAGTCAGGCTACTGCAGGCTCTCAACCATCACTTACAGCAAATATAATATTTTCATCTTCGTATTTGAATAACGATGTAAGAGGAAATATACTTCACAACTCAATTTCGGGTGTTAACGGCACGAGTTCCTTTAACATATTTTTGTATAGCACTAGTAATCTTACTAATGTATTGAGCATACTTGATAATAATAATTATACAGTCGGCGGTGACCATGGTAAGTATGGCGGATACGGTACTTCTTATCCATTCTCAAATGTTGCTACAACTTTGACAGCATGGAAAAATATGACCGGAAAAGATGTCAACTCATTCTCGGTAACAACAAATCATATTAGTGATACTGATTTACACTTAAATGGCAGTAGTGTTGGAAACACCAACCTTATGATTCCAAGAATGGATGATGTTCTATATGATTCCGATGGTGAGCTTCGCAAAAGTTCAACATATGTAGGCGCTGATGAAGTTATCGCTTATTTAAACATGACAGAGGATAACACACTTACACCGGAATATAATGTCTATTGTGTTGACAACCCACTCACATTGTCATTTGATTACGAGTTAACTTTTGGCGATGACATAACAAGAGATGGTTTATCAAGTATAGATATTGTTTGGTTTAAAAATAATTATGGTATTAGTGGTGCAAAATCTAAGAAATTGGAATTTGAGTCACTTCAAATGTCTGATTCCGCTACATATCATGCCACAGCAAAGTTTATGGATGTTGAATTGATGACTAAAACACAACATGTCGCAGTTGAAACGCCTATAGCTTTTGAATTACAACCTAAAGATGAAGATATCTGTTCTACTGACCCACAATTGCTAATCAGAACCGTTGCAACGGGCAATATTACCGGTTATCAATGGGAATTTAGAAAATTAGGTACAAGCACATTTATCCCGATGCAGGGTGAAACAAGTCCCGAAGTGCAACTTGATTTGAATAATCCTGAAGCAGCTATTGGACATTACAGATTGAAAGTGATGGGACCCGGAAATTGCGGACCTGATTATCTGTATTCGGATATCAGTTTTGTAAATATTTCTGACCCACTCGAAAATGCTCAGTTGCATTACGAAGGCGATTTGACTTACGTTTGCAAAGATGGCAGCATTACTATTCATGCAACCGGCGACGGTACTATTTTCGGCTATCAATGGCAAAAAAGTACAGGAACAGGATTTATAGACCTTAGCATTGACGAATATCCTTCTGCCAATACTCAAACGCTTGTGATGACTAATATGAGTCCTGACGAATCTGCCGATTATCGTTGTATGATTTTAGGTAGCACTACATGCGGAACACCACTTGTTCCAACACCCTCAACAGCTGTCAAAGTATGGGATTTCTTTGCAATCGAAGAGCATCCGGAAAGTCAGGTTGTTTGTGCAGGCGAAGAAGTTACACTCAAAGTTTTTGCCGAAGGAACAATTTATGGATTCAGATGGTTGAAAAATGGTATTGAAATAAGTAACGAAGAAAACTATTATGCTGACAAACGTGTTTTGATACTACCGAATGTTGAATATGACCATTCAGGTATTTATCAATGCCGTTTGACTGTAGAAGATTGCGCCGGTCAAAAAATCGTGACTTCAAATCCTGCTGCAGTTTACGTAGCAACTCCTACTGAATTTACTAGGAAGCCTACCACACAATCTGTTATGCTTGGCAATTCGGTCAATTGGGTAGTCAGAGCTCACGTCAATGGTGCACCTCCTGAATTTGAACCTAAAGTTCAGTGGTTCAGAGGACCAGCCCCACTATTAGAATCACCAAGATTCATTGGTACTCAATCTAACAGTTTGATTATTGCTAACATCCAAGATTCTGATTATGGTGATGATTATTGGGTTGTAGTTTATGGATTATGTGGCAATGATACAGTGAGTAACTTCGGATTAATCAAATCTGAATTTAGCATAACAGCTCAACCTATGAGTACTTCGCCTTGTCAAGGTGAATTTGTTAGCTTTAGTGTTTCGGCAACATCCTCGACAGGTGAGCCAATTTCGTACAGATGGCACAAAGACGGTGTTGCACTGCTTGACAATGACGATTACGTCGGTTCGCATTCAAACACATTGACAGTGAACAATTCAAGAGCAGAACTCAATGGTGAATACTATTGCGAAGTTAAAGTTCCATCATCACCTTATGGACTCCTCTCATATATTGCAGTATTAGAAGTCACTGACCTACCTGCAATAACGAAAGATTTGGAACTGATAGTTAATTTAACAGTTGGTGATAATTTGATGCTTGAAGTTGAAACTACAGGTACTGACCTAATTTACCAATGGTATTTCGATACCGAAGCAATTCCAGGTGCAAACGATGTATCTTATACGATTGAAAGTGTAGATGAATCGAATACCGGAGCTTACTATGTATTGATTTCAAATGCTTGCGGTGAAGTTACTTCCGAAATAGCAATTGTTACTGTATCATCATCTACAAGTGACGTTACTGACCAAATGAAAGACGGTTACTTGCTTGGTGCAGCAGTTCCTAATCCTGTAAATTCAACTACGGTAATTTCTTACGAAGTTGCCTCTGACGGATTTGTCGAAATCGTCCTAATTGACCAATTAGGTGTCGAAGTCGCAAAACTTGTTAACTCAAGACTTGCAGGCGGGCAGTACCAACTCAATATTGATGCTAACGCATTGCGTCTGACTTCCGGAATTTACTCTGTAGTCATGAGAGCAAACGGTGTTCAGTTGATTCAACGCATAGCAGTAATTAAATAAGACTATAAATAATAAAGTATTTTTAGAGTCGGCTCGCATGAGTCGGCTCTTTTTTTTTGTCCCAATAATAAATCTCTTTAAGTCTAATTAAAAAATCATCTCTTTCGTCTAAGAAAAACTATAGTTAGTCTGAAAAATATTTCAATTAGAAATTCAATAAAGAAATTAATGAGCGCAACTCCCTTAGAGCTATTTAGAAATTTTTGTATTATTGCACATATTGACCATGGCAAATCAACATTGGCAGACCGTTTGCTTGAAATGACTGGAAGAGTTAGCAAGCGGGAAATGGTTATGAACCAAATCTTAGATGATAACCCACTCGAGCAAGAACGTGGCATTACCATTAAATTGCACGCCATCCAAATGGACTACAAAGCCGATGACGGCAATACATATATTTTAAATTTGATTGATACTCCGGGCCATGTTGACTTTACATACGAAGTTTCTCGCTCACTTGCTGCATGCGAAGGCGCCCTGTTAATCGTTGACGCCACTCAAGGCATTGAAGCTCAAACCATTAGTAATCTATATCTCGCACTTGGAAATGATTTGGAAATTATTCCTGTATTGAACAAAATTGATTTGCCGAGTGCCATTACAACTGTTGATGACGTAAAACAACAGGTAATGGAGCTCATAGGTTGTGGGGAAGATGAAATTTTGCTTGCATCCGCCAAACAAGGTATTGGCATTCATGAAATGTTGGAAGCGATTGTAAAGAGAATTCCACCACCAAAAGGCGACCCCAATGCTCCTCTGAAAGCTTTGATTTATGATTCGATTTATGATGCATATCGTGGCGTAATTGTAAATGTTCGTGTTTTCGAGGGAACTTTACGCGAAAACGAAAAAGTCTTGTTTATGGCATCAAATAAAGTTTACGAGACTGAAGAAGTAGGTATTTTGTACATGACTCGCCACCGAACAAAAGAGCTTTCAGCGGGAAATGTGGGGTATTTTACAGCAAGTATCAGAGACTTGCACGATACCAAAGCCGGCGATACTGTTACATATTTCAAAAATCAATGCGTCGGTGCTATCGAAGGATTTCAAGTCGTTAAGCCGATGGTATTTTCGGGTATCTACCCTGCGGATGCGGATGATTTCGAAAATTTACGCGAAGCTTTGGACAAACTCGTACTAAACGATTCGGCAATTACTTACGAACCGGAATCATCTAATGCACTCGGATTCGGTTTCAGGTGCGGATTTTTAGGGCTTTTGCACATGGAAATTGTCCAAGAAAGGCTCGAACGCGAATTCAACCAAACAATTGTTACCACAGTTCCAAACGTACGATACAAAGTACTCAAAACCAACGGTGATGTTATTTTTGTTGACAATCCTGCAGAATTACCCAAACTCGGCGAAATTGAAGAACTTCAAGAGCCATACATCAAGGCTCAAACCCTCACGCCAAATGATTATGTGGGCAATATCATGAAATTGTGCATGGATAGAAGAGGAGTGCTAACAAATCAAATTTATCTGTCTGCAACACGTGTTGACATTCAATGGGAATTGCCCTTAGCTGAAGTTGTATTCGACTTTTACGACAAACTGAAATCAATCACTCGTGGCTATGCTTCACTCGATTATGAATTCATGGAATATCGAAAAGGTGATTTGGTCAAACTTGATATAATGCTCAACGGCGAACCTGTTGACGCATTATCGGCAATTGTCCATAGAGCTAAGGCATACGATTGGGGTAAAAAATTATGCGACAAGCTTAAGGATTTAATCCCCAGACAAATGTTCGAAGTAGTGATTCAAGCATCAATTGGGCAAAAAGTTATCGCTCGTTCGACCGTGAAAGCATTGCGTAAAAATGTAACTGCCAAATGCTATGGTGGCGACATTTCGCGTAAACGTAAATTACTTGAGAAACAAAAAGCAGGTAAGAAGCGTATGAAACAAGTAGGAAGTATTGAAATTCCGCAAGAAGCATTTTTGGCTGTACTCAGCATTGACAATTAATTTTTAGATAATAAATACAAAAAGCAATGGATATTAAGAAATATTTCGCTAAGACTGCGAAACCGGCTAAGAAGAAACCCGAAACTTTTCAAGAGAGTGTCATTTCCTGGGTAAAAACTATTTTAGGTGCTATTATTGTTGTGATGATTATTAATGGTGCTGCAGTAGCATCTTTTGTTGTTCCTACCGGTTCGATGGAAAAAACCGTTATGACAGGAGATTTCCTTTTTGTCAATAAATTTATTTACGGACCAACTACACCACAACTAATCCCATTTTTGAATATTCCATTGCCCTTTTATAAATTTCCGGGACTGAAAGAGCCCGAGAAAGGCGATGTCATTGTATTTATTTACCCGGGTGACCGTGACGAAGTAAAGCCGGCTGATTTCGTTTATTACTTGAAACGCTGTGTAGCCGTAGCCGGAGATACTATTTCAATTGTAAACAAGCAATTAATCGTAAATGGTACAGAAGTTCCACTTGCCGAATATGGAAAATTTGATAGAGAGCTGCCTATTTATCCCGGTGATAAATTGCGTACATTTCCTCCGGGATTGGGATTCACTCGCGATAACTGGGGACCTATAAGAATTCCGAAAAAAGGCGATGTAGTGGAGCTAAGTCCTGAAAATATTCGTGAATGGGAAGTGCTTATTGCTCGCGAGGGACACGAAGTGGCATCAACTGCAAGCGGAATTTTGATTGATGGCAACTCTGTTTCAAGCTATACAATTGAACGTGATTATTGCTTCGGGCTTGGCGACAATCGAGACAATAGTCTCGACAGCCGCTATTGGGGCTATATTCCTTATGATAATGTGATTGGTACTCCAATGATTGTTTATTGGTCATGGGATACAAATATTCCATTATCTAAAATAGTTGACAAATTCGGCTCGGTTCGATTACCAAGAATTGGCACAATTATCAGATGATGAGCGATTCGGAATTAAAGGTTTCACCTCAAAAAAAAAACTCTTTACGAGTTGTCATATCTGCATTTTTTGAAGTACTGATTCTGATACTTTTGGTCACTTTTTTGCTCAGATTTACAACTCTCGAATTCCTGAAAATCGAGTCTGATTCGATGTCGCCTACCTTAAAAAAGGGTGACCACGTACTGATGAGTCGGCTCGGCTATTATTTCGGATTGGGCTCAATAATTCCTTTCACTACGCTCGAAAACCCTCTTAGATTTGCCCTATGGTACAAAGAACCGTCAAGAGGTGATGTGATAGTATTTCGTGACGAGGATTACGAAGGCGATTTCAAATCTATCAGATATGTAACAAAACAAGTTGATGCTATTCCCGGAGATACTGTTAATTACCAGCATTTTGAAGGTAATACAACTTTCAATCTTTTTACTTTGGTAGAGTTTGAAGACCACTATAAAAAAGCAGCTTTACCTGCGAAAGGTACTGAAATCAAGTATGATTCGGTGAATTCCGACTTTTATATTTCCTTGATGCGTTCAGAGAATGAATCTGTATTCGATACCGGAAAGGACTTTCTTGTCAATGGCAAATCATCAAATGTCTATATTTTCAAGAACTCATATTATTTCGTAACAGGCGAAAACTACAGCAAAAGCTATGATTCACGTTACTTTGGTCCGATTTCGTCCGAACGAATTGAGGGCAAAGTCTTATTCCGCTATTTTTCAGAAAATTCAGACGATGGTATTTCGTTTTTGAATTTTAAATGGCTCTAATATCTAACATAATAAAATCAACTTTGCTGCTGTGTTGCTTGCAAGTCGGATACATATTTGCCTCCGATAGTGTTGATGTTTATATCATCAATTATAGTTACCACACAGGCGTTATAATCCCGACTGATTCACTTGTTTTGTCTGAATTGAATGTAGGCGAAAATTTCAAGGAATACCGGAAGATTGATATAGGTTGGGGAGATGCCGATTTTTACCAAATTACCGGTTTTGATTTATATTTGGGAGCGAAAGCACTGCTAATGCCAACTTCGAGTGTCCTACGGTTTGAAGGTATGAATTACCCTGTTACGTCAATGCCTGAGAATTTCGATTTTATTGTTTTATTGAAATTTTCGAGAGAGAGATTTGCCAAAATGATTGAACTTGTTAATCAATCTTTCGATTTAGATGATTACGGTAAAATTCAAAAAGCTTCAGAGCAATATTCCGGCAAAGTGCAATTCTATTTTTCAAATGAGAAATATCATACATTCAATACATGCAATACTTGGGTAGCGAGATTGTTGCGAGATTCAGGATTCGACATATCTACTTTTATGGTAATTACCAAGTATGATTTATATACTCGTCTCAAAAAAATCGGCAAGCTAATCAAAGCTCTTAATTAGCTTTTGGTGGTTGCCAATTACCTCTTTCCCAACGTATTAATTCAATATTGACACTTCCAACATAAACATTCATTTCTGCCTTTATAGGGACTCTGGCTTCGTCATCGGAGAACCAACCCTTGAAATACCCTTTTAACCCATAAACTCCTTCCCAATCGGCTCTACCGTCGAAAAATAGCGTTTTTATAGGATACTTGACAGCGGAAATGTTAGTTTTTTCAGACCTACCATGAAAATTAAGACTTGTATAAGACAACGCTGCATTAATTAGTGTCGGAACTCTGACGGTTTTACCCAAATCAGTAAATTGCCTGGCGAAGAAAAACAAGGAGCACCCATCATTGACTTTCTTATCAAATTCGATTTTGTTCGTTTTATCTAACTTGTTATCTTTCCAAAGTTCATATACAATATGCTTTTGGGGATATTTCATATCAAATTTTTCTGTTGTCCATGGATTATCACCCTGCTTAGTACTGCCCTTGAATTGATGTGAATGTGTCAAATTCTTCTCCATCAAAGATTCGAACAAAGCATTGAGACTTAGGAAAGGAATTCCCGGGTTGCTTTTCATTTCAGCTTTAGCGGAATAAACTTTTTTGCCGTTGAAATCAACTTCTTCAATCGAAGTTATTGTGATATTACCCAACTTAATTCCCATAAAAGATACTTCGTATTCGATTACTTCTCCGGGGTAAAAAACATTGAGTTTCGGTTGGCTGTGGGCTTGAGCCGACATTATAAACACGAAAAGAAAAGCTATAAAGAGAAATTTTAGGTTTTTGATGATTGTCATTATAAATTAATATTAGTTTCAAATATATCTTAATAGACGATATGAAACGAAAAAAGTGAAAATAATTGTAATGAAGACAAAAATTAGTTAGAGGAGAAGAAGCTATATTCGTAGATAAATTTTCTGATAACAGTACCTTGAGAGGTACTTTCGAACTCAGTTATTATGCGACCTGCGGAGTTGTATTTGTATGATTTGATATATGTGACTCCTTCGTTGTCATAATTGATGACATCAAGCCCCGAATTCCCGGGAGAATACACTAAACTGTCGCGTGAGAAAGTATTCCCGTTTGAAGATATTATGGTTCGCTCGACCAAATTCCCACCGGAACTATATGTATAACTATAATCAAAAACTACTGTATTATTTGTTTTGATATCAGTCTCGGAACGTTTGATTATATTGCCCAGTTCATCATAGGTATAAACAGTTTCCTTACAAGCATCGCCGGATTGGTCAATCGCTACTTTTTTAACGATTCTACCATAGTTATCCAACTCATATTCATTAACTGATTGTTGCTTTTCATTACCTGCCGCATCGAATTCTATTAAAATTTCTTTGCTTTCGTTATTGCTTGTATATGAGTAAGAAGATTTATATTTAATAATGCCAACTTCGTTGTATTCTTCATTGAAAGTCAATCTGCCACTTCTGTCAAATTCTTGAAACATCACAACGGATTTCTTTTGATTTGTAGTAACGTCAACCTGCCATTTGGTAATAGATTTCAAAACATTTTGGTTCTCGTGGTTGATTACAGGGCTACCCATATCCGAACAAGCGCTGATTAGAACAAGCAGCGACAACAATCCGAGTGATATGTTTGCAAATCTTAACATTTTTCCAATTACAACTATACAACTTTTATAAAAATAACAAAAAAAACGATACAAACAAACTATTTTTTTCATATCCGAAAATTTACTTAGCATTCCTATCTGAGAATACTGCATTTTAGTATCGTTGGAATTGCAAATGTTTTAAATTGTTCTTTGACTTGATTCATGTTTCGTAAGCCTATGAAATACAATAGGATATGACCGTCTTTATTTTGGCATATACTTTGCTGTTCAGATAGTATAAAAATTTGGAGACAAAAACATGAAAATAATGATAAAAATATTTTTCGCATTTGTAATGTGTTCTTACATGGCGTTCGGGGCAGAGCCGATTTTGAAGGTTTCGGCTTTACCATCGGATTCGGAACTCGAAATGTACGAAGAAAGCGAAGGTTTGTTCGCACTGAAAGTACTCGAGTTATACCGAACATGTATCATTCTTGAGACTCAACTCGCATTGATGGGTATTGAACCAAAATCAAAAGTGTTTCAACCCACCTTTGAAGAATTGGAAGACATGGACTTCAGAATTATTCGCAAATACCACAGAATCGCAATGAATCTGGAGAAAGAGGTGTTATCCGCACCAAATACGGACCGCCAATTGCTTCTCGAACGCATTAACCAACTTGAGAAGCAATTGAGCGATACGGTTTCCGATATGATTGTCATGAAAGGCAAAATCACAAATGAAATCCTCAATGAAATGATTGCTCGTCTAATCGAACAAGACCAACTCTACTCAGATAATCTCCAACTTCTTCGCCAACAATTTTTCCTAAACTGCCGTGATTATACTACGATTTTTTCAATTGCCGGAACGGGAAATGTTTTCGTTTCAAATGGTGGCGACCATGTTACCAATGACCCGGGATTGGGCGTGAAAGGTGCTGTAAATATTCAAAAACTATTTGGATTTTGGCAAGGAATTGATTTTTGGTACGAATATTTATCTCCCAATTTCTTCACAAAATATGACATTATGGGTACTGATTATACCGAGAAATGGGGAACTAACATGCACGCTGTCGGACTTGGTGCTAAATTAGCTGTAGGTAAGAGCGAGAATTTAGTCCATGGTTTGAACATGCAATTAGGCTATTTCTGGGGCAAAGGCGAAGTTGTCAACAGACCTACCAGCAACTTTAGCTGGGATGGGTACAATATAAATATCGAATACTTCTTTGGAATGCCAAGTTGTGAATTCCCATTTGAAATTTTTGTTGATTTTTCAATCTATCACTCATTTACAAAAAATTTGGTATTCGTGACCGATGTCCAAGGCTATAACCGAATTGACCTCGGAAAGACACATTTAGGGCTCTCACTCGGGGTAAGGTACAACTTTTGGAGGTCTCCATTTTAATTATTTCAGCAGGTAAATTATGAAAAAAACTCTAATATTTCTCGCGATTTTAATTTTTGTTTCAGCTAATGATTTCAAAGCATTTTCCCAAGGTTCATCATTGGAATTGGGCAAGCGAAATCTCAAGCTCGGTAATACATACAGAGAATCAGGTGAATTCGATGCAGCAAAGGAATTCCTTGACAAAGGGCTTTCGGGCGTCGAATCCAATCGTGGATTTGAATCACAATATTGGCAAGCAGTTGCTTACGAATATTACGGCTTTTTATACCGCGATATGGGGCAACAAGATAATGCTGATGCTAACTTCAGGAAAGCATTGGATATATATTCGCGAATAATCAAGCAATCAGACGGTAGCCAGGTTGCGATGCAAAATGTTATGGAAAGCAGCGGAAGAATCAGCAAAATGCTTAGTGACGGCGGTAGTATGGCTTTCGGCAGTTCATCGGGAGTTATCAATCTTTCAAATAGCAAATTACGCAATATGCCTTATGATTTGCCACTCAACTCTTCAAGTTTGATTCTTTCTGATAACAGGTTCCGTGATTTCCCTGATGGGCTCAATCGCTACAAAGATTTGGAATACCTCGATATTTCCGGCAATAGGCTCAGAAATGTATCTGCTTCAATCGGCGATTTGAACAAATTGCACTATCTTGATTTGAGCAATAATCGAATTGACGATTTGCCGAATGATATGTCCAAATTGAAAAATTTGCGCGAATTGAATTTGAGCAACAATAAACTAAAAGAAGTTCCTATGATGCTTTGCGAATTAAAAGGTTTGAGATTGCTCAATTTGAAGGGCAACAAGATTCGCCACGAAGATGTCATGAATTTGGTGAGATGTTTGCCAAGCACTAACATCACATTCGACGAATACATTCGCAAAGAGGAAGAAGAAGTGGGAGATGAATTCGATTTTGAAAGTATTGACTAAACAAAACTAATTTGGTTTTTTGATTGCTATTAATTGCAATGAAGTATTTTTTGACGTTCCCGAAATGTAGCCCTTGGAAATTAAATCATAATTTATTCCCGGGGCTATTTTTATGTTTTCTGTGGCAATTTCATTTCCTGCTCCATCACGAATTTTTACTATGTAATCTCCGCTTTGGATTTTGATGAATTCGGAATAGCTCGAATATGCAATTGATTGCTCATGATTGTTCAAACCGGTGAGCGAAAAGGTCAATTCGCTCATTCCGTCAGTGAAATTCAACAATCTTATGCCCGATGTTCCCGTTTGCAATAATTCCAATTCATCTTCAATCAATGCCGTCAAGGCTAAACTGCCGCGTCCGTATGAAATGAGTGAATATTGTTTGTCTCTTGTGAGCAAGTATGCTTGATTGGCAATTACTTGATTTCGAGTTATAGATTTGATTCGAATGAAGGAATTTCCGGCATGAAATTTTTGATATAGCGATGAATCCGAACCGGAATAATAGGCAATAGTGCTAATCTTAATATCGTTGCTTTCCAATTCGATTTCCGGATGGTCCGGCAAAGCGTTAATAATTCTCACAAACGAAGAGTTTTCGGGAGTAATTTCCTTTGGCGTTGTAATATCGGGGACACATTCACAACCACCAATAGCTATAACTGACAAAGCTAAAAAGGTTGCGAATGCGCCGTATAAGAAACTATGTATCAAAATCCTATTGTAACTCCGCTTGTAAATCCAATTTTGCTTGAATTATGAATATTGCCATTTACATTGTAAAATAAATATCCTACTTCAGCACCTAAGTTCAAATTAACTGTAGAAAATACATTCCAGATAACACCGACTTGTCCTTTGGTAATTGGTCCGACACTTGTCCCACCGGCACTTAATTGAGCGTAAGGATAGAAAATGTGTGGCACAAACAAATCTTTTGCTGTATAGCGATAACTTGCAGCGAACCAAAGCAATTCAGGGCTTTGTAAATAATGCAATCCATCGGATGTCTTGAAATCTTGGTTGAAGCTTTCCACACCAACTACTAAACCAATAGTACTAAAATCATTAATGGAATACAAAAATGCACCTGACCAGCTTCCATTCGGGCTTTGCAAATTGGAATTTTCAAATGATGGCGAAGTGAAAGGTGATTGTAAAGTGCTCACTTGAATTTGAACTTTACTACCAATCATCGAATTTACCGAAATCAATTGGAAATTGCCCAATCCACCATTCATCGAAATCGAATTGCCAAATTGCGATGAAGTATTTGAATTATGACTCGAACCGAACATCGCATTTCTTGCAAAATTCTTGTCAGATTGAATCCTTGAGCCTTCGATATGATTATTCATGCCGGAAGTTCTGCTATTTTGCAAATTTCCCGAAGCCAAATCATAATCATTTTGACCGTTTTGGGTGCTTATTCCCGAGTTTGAATTAGCACGTGAATTGTAAAAACTATTAGCATTATTTCGGTTTGCATTATTCGAGTTTCCCGAGGTAGCTGAATTAACGGACGCATCATTATTGACGGCATTCCCGGTAGAATTGCTGCCGTTTGCAGCTACATCATCATCGCTGAATGAGGACATCATCGGAATATTATTTGATGAATTCCCAATAGATGCGTTGCCGTTTGACGAAGCCAATTGAGATTCGAGGTCTCGGTTTTTTTGATATTCGAGCAAACCCCAGCCCATTGCTCCGAAGAACAGTAGCAAGAGGATAGCAGGGGCGAACCTGTTCAAGAAACGCTTTATGCTGCTGGTTGGCGATTGCACCGTATTTGCCGGAATAGCCATTCCGAGCCCTGCAAATATTGCATTTGTAACATGGATTGGTGGAGCAATTTGCGACATATCCTCTTGAGCAGCGAGGTGCATTTTGAATTGCGAATTGAATTCGTGCCTCAAATCATCACTTTGGGACAGCAATGCGAACATAGCCTGCTCGTTCGTGCTGTCTAAGCCACCGTCAATGTAATCGTGTATCATTTTTGCATAAGACATTGTAAACTCACTATATATAATTATTTATTAAATTCATATTCATCGAAATACTTCTGTAAAATCACTTTGATTCTTTCTTTCGCTCTCCAAACTCTGCTTCTTACCGTTGCGGCTTTTTCGCCGATAATTTCTGCAATCTCTTCGTATTCCAATCCATCATACATTCTCAGTATAAAAACTTCTTTATATTCAATTTCTAACATATTTGATGCTTTGTTTAGCAGTTCTTTCAATTCATAAGAATCATATTCCGAACGTCCTTCAACCATTATTGCTTCGTCTAAGGGCACGTGGTTTTTCTTGTCTCTGATTTGATTCAGACATAAATTTCTTGCAATTGTCAACAAAAAGTTCTGAAGATTTCCGTAATAATGATTTTTGTTTATCGAATTATAGAATCTAATGAACACATCCTGAAAAACATCGTTAGCTTCTTCAACATTGTAATGAAGCATCTTTTTGCAATAGGCATAAACTCTTCGTGAATATCGTTCGTAAATTTCAGCAAATGCAGCGTCCTTATGCTTGGTTGTAAACAACAAGCTTATAAGTTCTGAATCTTCCATTTGTTTGAAATTCAATTTCATCATTTTCCTTGAGATTGCCAAAAACCTTTTATTACCGAATTCGCCAACACGTACGTTGTCTCTTTGTTTACTAAAGTACCGTCATAACTGATATTTGTCAAAAAGAGTGTCGAATAGCTTACTTTATCATATTTCGTTTGTAAATTGTACATTATACTTTTTCCGTTTGATAGCCAAGTTGGTGACTTGGCAGTTTCCCCTTCGAAAACATCCGTGATACGCGAGAATCTGTAATCATCGTCCAAAATGTCAATCACCCAAATGTTACCGTCTTTACCCGATACTGCCACAAAGTTTCCATCGGCTGAAATCGCAGGGTCGGACGAACCTATCAAAGGTGATTCGATTAGGATTTCACGAATATTTCCTGAACTTATGTCAATGATTTTTAGCTTCTCAGCACCATTGTTGCTTACCGATATCACAATCCGATTGTTGTCAGAGAACCATTCAGGATGAATTTCGCTGCGTTCAACTAAAGTTTCTGAAATAATTGTCTGAAATATAACTTGAGTTGAGCCCGTTTCTTCAGCATTGACTACTTTCAGCACCAAATTCCCATTTGTCTCATTTTTGAAATAGGCTATCATTTTCGAATTTGGCGAAAACGCCGGAATCGTGTTGCTCGTAATATTGTCGTCAATTAAGTCGAAAACGTACGCTCCGTCATATTTGCTGATAAACAATCTCTTTTGCCCTCCGTTGAAAGCAATTTTCTTTCCATCCGGCGACATTATAGGATAGTTTATATCGAATAATGAACTCTCTTCGGCAACTTTTTGAAAATACTTTCCTTCCGAATCAACCGAATATAAAATCTTATTTCCGGTATTTGTGTCCCGAGATAAAACTGCCATATATCCATTAGTCGAAGGAGGCGAGAATATCAGCCCGTTTTTGACCAAAGCCAACATTGCTGTGCCGTCATACTTGATACTATAAACATACGGTTCATCGGTATTGCCGGGCAATGATGTGAAGTAAATTCGGTTTTCAGGGTTACCACCCGAGTCGCCAATGTCGCAAACATCGCAACTCATCAGCACCATTACAATCAACATTGCAAGAAACAACCACCATGTCAAAGAACATAGCAAAGCATTTTTACAAATTTTATAACTTTTTTTAAATAACATACCCTCTCTATATATAAAGACACAACAATGGCAAAAAAATCTCAAATTATTTTAAAAAATTTCATTTTTTATCATTTTTAGTTGAATTGCGAGCTCAAAATTGTGAATTCTGATGTATTCGATGTTATTTCGGAGCAAGAGTGAATGCAATAAAATCGTTGCTATATCTCGCTCTGCGGGTGATACGATTCCGGTAAGTTGCCCAAGGAAAGATTTTCGGGAGATTCCTAATAAAATTGGGCGATTTAGTTCTCCGAATTCATCAATATTGCGAATTAGTTCGATATTTTGCTCGTAATTTTTCCCAAATCCGATTCCCGGGTCAATTATAATTTCATTAATGCCACTTTTTTCAGCTACTTGAATTCTGAGACTTAAAAAATCTTTCACTTCAGCAACTACATCAGTGTATTTTGCATTCATTTGCATCGTTCGCGGGGGAGAAGGTGTGTGCATCAATATTATCGGCACTTTAAGATTGGCAACAATTTCGAACATTTTATCATCGAAAGTACCCGCCGAAATGTCATTGACAATGTTAGCACCTGATTTGACCGCAGCATGAGCAACTGCCGATTTATAAGTATCAATTGATAACGAAATATTTGCATTGTGGCGTCTGATTCCTTCAATTATCGGAATCACTCTGTCCAATTCCTCTTGTTCGCCGACAGGTTCGGAGCCCGGACGAGTGCTTTCGCCACCAATATCAATTATGTCAACTCCGCGTTCTGCTGCATGTAGAGCAAATTCGACTGCGTTATCAACATTGGCAAATCTGTCACCATCCGAAAAAGAATCCGGCGTGGCGTTCAAAATGCACATTATTTTGGGGAATGCTTTCATTATGCTTTTGGCAAATTCGGCTTGATGTAGCCGTCATTTTTTATTAAATTATTGATTCCGTCAATGGTTTTGACCGTAGGTAAGATTTTGTTGAAATGCTCGAACAAGTAAATCAGTCTTTCGTTTTCGTTGCGACTTTCGAGTAAAAATTGGCGTTGTTCAATGGCAAGACCTGCTTTTTGAGCTAATTGAAATGAGGGAAAATTTGACGAAATATTTTCGATTGCTATTGCATCAATCTTGATTGTCTTCACAGTTTCGGCAATCCTGTTGTAAATATCAACACATTTTTCTAATTGTTCAGGATGGAATGAATTATCAATATCATCAAAATAATCAACATCCCCGACGTAGTATTTGTCGGCTCCATCGGCGAATGATTTCAGTTTGTAACGCTTAACGCCTGCAACTACAATGTCCATTCGACCATCGTCGTAATGCCTCAACACTTCTGTGATTGTAGCCGAGCACCCAACATCTTTCATACCTTCATTACTCATGAAATTGATACCGAAATGTGCTCTTTCTTGCAAACATTTGCTTATCATAGCTTTGTAGCGTTCCTCGAAAATATGCAAAGGATACGCCGATTCGGGGAATAATACTAATCTTAAGGGGAAAATTCCAATTTTTTTCATCTTTTCTAACTATTGATTTATATAATTTTGGTTACGTATAATAGATGCAATATATTTATTTAAATTTGAAGTTTCAAAAAAAAACCTTTGAATTACGGAAAAACTTTCTTAATTTAGAGTTTTAGAACGTACTCATACAAATCTCTAAAGGGAAATATATAAATGCCAGCAATGACAACACCGAGATTGACAACAATCTCACATCATATAGATGATGAACAGGGACTGCATCCCGAAGCTACAGGTGAATTTACTTCAATTTTAAATGATTTGACTCTTGCATTGAGATTGATTTCAAGAGATGTTCGCCGTGCCGGACTCAACGATGTGCTTGGATTGACGCGAGATACAAACGTGCATGGAGAGCAAGTCCGCAAACTTGATACATATTCCAATGATGTCATCAAAAGAGCCATGCAACGCAGCGGACACATATGTGTAATGGCTTCGGAAGAGGATGAAGATATTGTAGTTACCGACATTGTCAACGATAGAGGCAAATATCTCATTGTGTTCGACCCACTTGACGGCTCTTCCAATATTGATGTCAATGTTACAATCGGCACTATATTTTCGATTTTCAAACGTATTGATATGAGTTCGGATGAATCAGGTACTGTAGAAGATGTTTTGCAAGCCGGCTATAAGCAAGAAGCGGCAGGATATGCTTTGTATGGCAGTAGCACTGTGTTGGTTTATACTACAGGTCACGGTGCACATGCATTCACACTTGACCCTACAATTGGGGAATTTCTGCTCACGAGGGAAAATATCAGGACCCCAAAACGTGGCAAATATTATAGTGTGAATGAGGGGAATTACTATTTGTGGTCGGAAAACATTCGTCAATATATTGATTACCTCAAAACTCCTTCGAAAGATAAATTCCGCCCCTATTCGCATCGTTACATTGGAACAGCTGTAGCCGACGTTCACCGTACAATTATATACGGAGGTATATTCATGTATCCGGCGGATAGTAAAGCTCCAAATGGAAAACTAAGACTCGTTTACGAAGCTAACGCTCTTGCTATGATTGCTGAACAATGTGGAGGAAGAGCATCTGACGGGCAGAATAGAATTCTGGATATTAAACCAAATAGTATTCACGAAAGAGTGCCTCTGTTTTTAGGAAGCAAGGAAGATGTATTCGATGCGGAAGCATTTTTCCAAGGAGAGCATCCGCTTCAAAAAATTCTTTAAGCTGATAATGATTAAAAAAAAGGGGTTGAATCACTTTCGTGTATTCAACCCCAAATTTATAATAACCCGAAACAAATTATTTTGTTTCAGGAGTTACGATTTCAGCAGTATTCAAGTTAGCTTCAACAGCTTCGTTTTTAGCTTCAAGTTTAACTTTCTCAGTTGAGCAAGCTGATTTAGTGCTACATTCGTTAGCAGCAGTTTTTACAGTCTTGCTTGAGCAGCTACCTTCAACACCGGCAGTTTTCACTGTCTTACTTGAGCAACATCCGTCACTTTTAGCGGCTGTTTTCACAGTCTTGCTTGAGCAACAACCGTCGCTTTTAGCTGCTGTTTTCACAGTCTTATCTGAGCAGCAGCCGTCTTTACCGGATACTTTCTTCATTTCGACTGAGTTTTCGACGCCTGCTTTTGTTTTCGATTTCGAATTATCGCAAGCATTCGCATAGAATACGCCCACAGCAAGTACCATAGTAATTACTGCTGCAAAGATTTTTAATGATTTCATAGAGGCTCCCATATATATTAAGAAAAAAATGTTTAGTGAAAGCAAAAACTTTATTTAGTTTAGTCCACTCTTTTTATATAAACAAATTTAAAGCAAAAAAGTTACATAAACAAACGATATTTTTTGCAAAAAATGCAATTTAATTGAAATTTGTATGATTTGCATGCAATATCAGACGAAAATCGAACAAATTCCTTACATTCTGTGCGATATCAATTCGGAATTCCCATCAACGAATTATTGAGTTGCATTTTTTTCTCATTAAGTTGTTTGAATCTTTCTCTATGTTCAATGTGTTCGGGTTCATTCATTAACAATCGCATAACTTGAACTAAACTCTCGTCAACCTTTCGTTTTTCCAATTTCAAAAGAGATTTCGCAATTACTTCCTTCATATCAGGTTTGAACTCTGCTCTCCCAAATTTTAATTCCCAATTCTCGCTTCCAATTTCATCCTTTATCGAAATAGTGATGATTATGTCTTTGTATTCATTTGGCACATAATCTGAGTTGATAATCGTTCCCAGAATGTCATCGTTTGTCGAATTATCCTGAATGACTTTGAAAATTAATTTTGCCACATCTGTCGCGAATGTTTCGGTTCCAATATCAAAATGCTCCATCAAATCCGAAAATTCGTTCAATCCCAATAATGCGTAACTAAGAACTAATTTTTCCTCGAAAAAAATATCATCAATGCTGAGTGATTGCGATTCATCATTGTCTATGATAGTATCAGTCGCTTTATTGACGGTTTGATTTTGCTCGGTACGATTTGATTCATTTGCAATAGTTTTCTTTCGGATTAGTTCCTTTTCCTTGTACAGAAGCTCAACTTGGGAGAATGTGAGATTGAAAGATTCGGAAATTTTGCGAATATAAAAATCGTGCTTCATTTCATCAGGTATCGAAGCTGTGATTTTGGTCATTTCCCTGACAGCAGCAGTGATTTCACCTGCTGATTCTGACTTAAAACTCGATTTCAAGCGCAAGATTTTAAAATCGAAAAAGTCAATCGCACTATGAATCAGTTGCTCGAATTTTTCAGCACCATATTTTTGGATGATGCTATCCGGGTCATCATCTTCGGTAATTTTTATGATAAAGACTTCAAAATTGAACTGTAATGCCATTTCGCCGGCTCTTTCAGCCGCTTCCTGTCCTGCAGCATCACCGTCATATGCAATATACAATTTTGGGGCGAATCGTTTGAGTTCCCGTAATTGGTCCTGAGTAAGCGAAGTCCCGCTCGAAGCAATCGCATTTGTGAATCCGGCTGCGTGGAGTGAAATTACGTCCGCATAGCCTTCGGTCAATATCGAATATTGCTTGCTTCTTATACTGTTTTTGGCTTCGTAAATTCCGAATAAGACTTTACTCTTATCGTAAACCAAAGTTTGTGGCGAGTTTATATACTTTGCAGAATTTTTGTCATCGGTCAATGACCTGCCGCCAAATCCGATAACTCTACCCATGAAATCATGAATAGGGAAGATGGCTCTGCTACGGAAACGGTCGAAATAATTGCCCTTGTCGGATTTGATTACCACTCCGGCTTCTTCCAGAATATCTATTGAAATGCCGGAAGACGAAAGCGTTTTTGTGACGAAATTCCAATCATCGGGCGAGTACCCGAGGCGGAATTTTTCAATCAATTCATCGTCAAATCCCCGCCCTTTGAAATAATCATAGGCGATTTTACCATCCTTATTTTTCAAGAGCGAATTATACAACGCTTCGGTTTTTTCGAGTGCATCGTAAATTTGCGAACGTTTACTGTCTTTGGGAGTTGTTCCCTGCTCGTCTTTTGGCAATTCTACATGATACTTTGCAGCGAGAGATTCAATCGCCTCTATAAAACTCATCCCGAATTTATCAGTTAGGAATGTAAATACATTGCCACCTTTGCCGCAACCAAAGCATTTGTAAATGCCTTTGTTGGCAGACACAGTAAACGAGGGAGTCTTTTCGTTATGAAATGGGCATAAGCCGAGATAATTTTGACCGCGACGGCGCAAATTGACCGTTTCGCCGATTACATCAACGATATCAGCTGCATCTTTGACTTTTGCTATTATTTCTTCGCTTAATTTCAAATTATGCTCTTGAACAGTTTTACTTGTGATTTGTCACTACATTTCTCTAACAAATTTTGAACTGTGACTCCAAATATTGGGTGTATTTGATTAGGCAAAATTTCTGCCAAAGGTTGCAATACAAATCTACGTTCGTGCATTCGCTCGTGAGGTATTACGAGGTTTTGGCTTTGAATCACCAAATCGCCGAAAAAAATTATGTCAATATCAATCTCACGTTCGTGCCATCGTTTTCGTATTTGCCGTCCAACGTAGTGCTCGACAGATTTGAGAAACCCGAGTAATTCCAAAGCAGTGTGCTCGGATTTGCCCAAAAGGCACAAATTGAGGAAATTCGCCTGATTGGCTTCGTCAACGGGCTCACTTTCGTAAATTGATGATGTTACTACTTTGCTAACGATTTCCGAGCTTCTCAACAAATCAATAGCAAGTGATAGATTTGCTAATCTGTCACCAATATTAGAACCCAAAGATAAAACGATGTCATTAACAATTGGCACAAGCGATTATTTCTGATTGTTCATGAAGATTATTTTATAAAGCGGTAATTATTCTCTTTCGATTGTTTGCTCTGCTTCAATATAACCGACTACACGTCTCATCGGCACATTGAGCTTACGGACACGTACAGTTGCCGACAAAAGGTGCTCGAATTTATCCATCAACATATTCAGAATTTCGTTGCAAATTGTTTCGACCAAATTGTAATTTTCTGTGCCATTGATAACCTCCGACACGCAAAATAGTGCTTCTTCGTAATTGACTGCATCTTGGACGTCGTCTTTGATTATTGCAGTAGTTGAGTCGTAATACATATCGAGGTCAACTTCATATTTGCCGCCTAACTTTTTTTCTTCGGGTTTGACACCATGGTAGGCGTAATATTCAGCATTTATAATACTGAGTCTTGTTAGCGAGGAATTTACCATATTCTTTTTCTAATTTAATATTTTACATTTTCAATTAACAAATATAATATATAATTCTGACTCTACTGTTGTTTTGCTCCAAAAATCAATTTTAAAAATATCAAAGGTCAATAACCGTTTGTCACAATTCATTTTATATATCTTGAGTTAATATATGATAGTCAAAAAATTTGGCGGTACATCGGTTAAAGATGATATTGCTATTCTGAGAGTTATTGACATTTGCAAAAATGAAAAGTCGAATAGCGTGGTAGTGGTATCAGCATTTTCGGGTGTTACAAATTCACTCATAGAGCTTTTCGATGCAGCTAAAGCAAATAATACAGCAAGAGCCACGACGATTATCGAAGAGCTTAAATCTCGGCATATCAACACTGCTCAAAAATTGAATTGCTCCGCCCGAACTATCGAATTTATCAATAGCACATTGAATCGATTAAACTTAATTTTAGATGCTTTAGTGATCATACGCGAGTTTACACCTCGTTCTAATGCTGTGTTTTTGGCTACAGGCGAGATTTTATCATCGTATATTATTGCCGATGCCTTCTCACAATTCGGAATGAGCATTAAACATATTGATTCGAGAGAATTGATTTTCACAGAAGAAAAATTTATTGATGCGGAAGTTGACCTGAATAAAACAAGAGAAATGACTGCAATTCAAATATTTGAGGCATTTAATACAGAGAAAGTGCAATTCTGTGTTTGTGGAGGATTTATAGCTTCAACTTTGAGCGGACAAACTTCTACGCTCGGCAGAGGCGGCTCAGATTATACTGCAGCACTTATTGCTCAATCATTGAAAGCCGAAAGGCTCGAGATTTGGACTGATGTTGATGGAATCTTGACAAGTGACCCGAGAAAAGTGCCAAATACCAAATTAATCAGGGAAATTTCCTACGATGAAGCCGCTGAACTTGCATTTTATGGTGCAAAAGTTTTGCACCCCAAGACAATCTTTCCGGCTGTAGAAGCAGAAATCCCTGTTTTTGTACTCAATTCATTTAAACCCGAAAATACAGGAACCAAGATAATTGCTCATTCGAGTTGGAAAAATAGAATCAAAGCTATTGCTTTTCGCGAGAATGTAACAGTTATAAATGTAACTTCCAATAGAATGCTCGGTACATTTGGGTTTTTGGCTAATGTGTTTGATATATTCAAAAAGCATCAAATTCCGATTGATTTAGTAGCTACGTCTGAGGTGAGTATTTCGATGACTGTTGATAACGGACCTTCGCTCGATGCGGCTATTAAAGAATTAGAAAAGTTTTCTAATGTTGAAGTTTTTCCCGGGAAGGCAATTATTTCAGCTGTTGGCGATGGAATTAGAAATGAATCGGGCATCGCTGCACGGTTTTTTGGAGCACTGACCGGAATAAACATATCAATGATTAGCTTCGGAGCTTCTGAAGTCAATCTTAGCATTATTGTTGATGCAATTGATACCGAAAAAGCAGTCAATATGCTGCATAAAGAATTTTTCAATGATACAACGGACAATGAAATTTTCGTAAATTTAGGACAAAAATAATATGACTCATATAAATCAAAAGGATATTCGCGAACTTGCCGATGAATTTGGAACGCCGCTATATGTCTATGACAAGCAAAGAATAACTGAAAATTATAATCGGCTCTATAATGCTTTTGTCAAGCATTATCCAAGGACGAAAATCCATTTTTCGGTCAAGTCAAACAGTAACGTTCATATTTTGAATATTTTCAAGCAACTCGGCTCCGGTGCTGATTGCTCATCTCCGAACGAAGTGATGCTTGCCCAGAAGGCAGGATTTGCCGACCAAGATATTATTTATACCGGAAATTATGAAAGCCGTGACGATTTTGCAAGTTTGAAAAATTTCGGTGTTCAAATCAATCTTGATGATTCGACTTCCTTCGACCGTTTAATCGAGCATTTTATACCAAATATTGTCTCATTCAGAATTAATCCCGGCGTCGGTAAAGGTGGATACGAAGGTATCACTACAGGCGGAACAGATGCGAAATTCGGCATCCCTTACGAATACGCTGCTGAGGCATATAAAAAAGCAAAACAGTTGGGGGTTTCAAAATTTGGAATTCATATGATGACCGGTTCGAACAATCTTGAGCCTTATCATTTTGCTCAAACTGTCGAAAAATTGATGCTCATTTCTAAAGATATTTTTGACCAAATTGGCGCCAAACCTGATTTTGTGGATATCGGCGGTGGCTTCGGCATTCCATATGAGGACGATGAATTGCCTATCGACATTGAAAAAACTGCTGAACTTGTCACTGAAATTTTTACAGAAAAGTGCCAAAAATATGGATTTGGCGAACCTTACCTCTATCTCGAACCCGGAAGATATTTGATTGCTGATGCCGGCTGGCTTATCACTCAAGTAACGGGTACAAAGCACAGCTACAAAAACTTCGTCGGTGTTGATGCCGGTATGTCCACTCTTCTTCGTCCGGCATTGTACGGTGCATACCATAGAACTTATATCTACGGAAAGGAAGGAGAGGACACAGTTGTAAATTTATGTGGTCAGATTTGCGAAAATTCTGATGTATTTGCAAAATCTGTTCATTTGCCTGCGGCTGAGATTGGGGACTTGATGATTATTCGCGATGTCGGTGCATATGGCTACGTAATGTCGTCAAATTATAACAATCGTTTGCGACCAGCGGACTTTGATTGATAATTCAAAGCCAAAATTGATTCGGCAAAGAAACTTTCGAATTTAATCTCACTTATACCATAAAAAAAGGGGCTGTAAAGCCCCTTTTTTTTAGTAATTTATGTAATACTTGTTACTTAACAACCGATACTTTTTGCATCAATCTCTTGCCGTTCGATTCGAGAATCAAGAAATAAGTTCCTGATGTCAAATTCAAAGTGCTTGAATTAATGTTCAAATTGTACTGTCCGATTGCTTTGTATTCATTGGATAGTTCGATTGCTTTCGAGCCGATTGCATCTGTCAACGATACTCTTACTTGGGCGCTTACAGGCACGTAATAGCTTACTTGTGCATCGCCATTGACAGGATTCGGTGTCGGTGCTGACAGTATGTATCCGCCGGGACAACGTCAGTAACATCGGTTGTACCTGATGTAACTGCAACTTCTATTTGTTCTGATTCCACATCACCGCAATTGTTTGTAACCATGAACATATAAAACCGGCGTCTTCAGGTTGAGCATTGTCCTTAGTCAAACAATGGGCTCGCCTGAAATTGCAGTACCCTGAGTAAATACTTTCGCTGATAAATATAAAATATAGTTCAATACTTCGTTAGGGTTGCTTACAACTACGATTTGAAGCATGATTTGTTCCGCCTTCTTCAACTTCAATGTCTTCGAGGTCTTCTGTTATTGTCGGACCCAAAGCGCAGCTACAACTGCTTCAGCAGATTTTGAGATACAGTAGTGCCTTCTAATGTTGCAGTAACAGAATAAGTACCTGCATCATCGGCATCGATTCCCTTGATAGTCAAGCTACGAGTCATAGTCCCGTTATATTTAGCGTTGTCAGTTAATGGCGTAGCATCTTTTGACCAACGATAAATAATATTTTTTGTGCTTTGAGTAGTCGCCATCGCTTCCAATGTAACATCGGAGTTGACACATTCTGTCGCGTTTTCAGGTTGTTGTGTAGATGCAATGCCGAGTTGTTCCAATTCCATGTTCATGTACTTAGTTTGAACAGTACCGCATAGACCCTCGATTACAGCGTAGTATTCCCCTTCGTCAATACCGCGGAAATTGCGAATCGTTAAGTAGTTTGACCTTACACCGGCGAATTTGTTATCATTAGCTAAAAGTCTGTCGTTAGTACCATCAATATAATAGTACCACTGAACTTTGACTTCGTCATTTATAATTGCATCTTCGATAGGTGTGCCATTAACATGTGCTTCAAACCACAAAGTAGCAAGTCCGCCATTTTCGGCAAATTCATCATCGGAATAACGAGTGATTTCAGTTGGACGCAATACATAGACAGTAACAGGAGCAGAATAAATACGAGGAGTCGCACCCGGACCGCCGATACGTGCATGATAGAGACCTGCTTGATGATGTTGCAAATCATTGAAGAACAAAATCGGTTCAGTAGCACCCGGCACCGGAACGCCGTCTTTGTACCATTGGTAATTCATCGGAGCATCGTAACCAATTGCTGAAGTAACCGAAATGTAATTGTCTGTGGAATTAACGCAATTTACGATACCTTCGCTTTGAGTTATCAATGCAACTTCCATCAATAATTCGTGTGAACCTGCAAAGTAGGAGTTTCTTATTGAGCCGTCAAAATCTGATAATTCGACAGTATGTGCATAGCCATCAGTGTAATCGAAAAGTGGAGTACCAAATAGCAAGTTTGGTGAATATACCTTAACATGCAAATCTGATGTACTAATGAATTCGGTGAATTCAAAATGTGAATCTTGGTCGTAGCCTTCTTCTTGCCATGATGGCAAATCACGATTTACACCGTTATCTGAAATCAAAGTTTCGCCGTTAGTATAGAAAATATTTTGATTTGAATTTTCAACCATCCCAACTTGAAGTACGGAAGCAGTTCCAATATTCATGAAAATATTTCTCATGATGCTACCTGCACTGCTTGACATAATGGTAGGATAGAAACTACTTTCAGTTACTACCGAATTATAGAAGATACCCAATTCCGGTGAGTTGATTAAATTCATCCCGTAAATGTTCGAGCCTAACAATTGGTTGTTTCCAATGGCGCCGGAAGCGTTTTCCGCTTTTACAAGTGCATAACCATAATTGACTGATTGACTGATATTGACATAGTTTTTATCAATCAATGTGTGTGCACCAACAGCGTAAATACCGTTAATATTAGTACATCCGACAATCGTATTTGACAAAATTTCAGCCGGATTACTAAGGCTTTGCGAAGTATGGTTAACATAAATCACAGCTTCGTTTGGTGCGCCTGTACCGCTGATACCGGAAAATTCGTTATTTGCAATAGTAGTAGAATTCCACGATGCAATAGCGCCGACAGGAACAGTACCCGAGGTATAATCAAATCGGTTGAAAGAGAATTCAACATTACTACCAACAACGTTTGGCATGATTTGGTTGTGAATACCAAGCCATGAGAAATTCATGAAATTGGAATTTTTCACATTTATTGTTGGATTGTTAAAGCTGCTTACTGCATTATAAAATCCAACAGAACCACCATTAAAGCTGCAGTGAGTTATATTTACCGGTGATGAGTTACTCATATTCATAATAGCATATCCGGCATTGTATCTTGGTGAATTAGCAACACCAAAGAAATTAACACTTTGCAGATTCAAGCCTTTTACATTCTTAGCCGAAACAATTATGCCGGCTCCTGAACTTGCATCATTATTGTTCCGAATAGTCATGTTGCGGAAAGTGATGTTATCCAAACCGTCCAACAAAACAACAAAGTTATTCTGAGCAGTCGGATTTCCAGCCAATACTACATTTTCAGGGAAATTTGAGCCACCGATGAATTCAATTTCATTTTTATTCGGAAGTGGGCTGTTCAACACAACTTGGCCTGTATAAGTACCGGGACGTATTTCAAATGTCACTTTGCCGGGTCCAAACACACCGCTTGAGTTGATGTATGATGCTGCTTCCGCAGGTGAAGAAAATTGTGAATTAGTAGCACCAATGAAATATTTTCCGGCTGCGAGAGATGGACCTATACCGCCGACATATTTATCATTAGCAGCGTCTTCATCTGCTACTCCATTCGGGTTAGACGTAACACATTCAACAGCAAATGGTCCTAATGGTGTTTTTACATAAAAATTATATGTTCCGAGAACTAAGTCTGCATGTTCATCACGAGGAATATTTAGTCCGGTCAAAGTAACAGGTGTTTGGTCAACTCCATCCATAGACCAATTAATTGTCACACTTGTCAATGGTTTTGGTGCATAATTACGTACGCGTGCTCTAACTTGAGTGACACCGGGTCCAAAACCTTCGGGCGGACCAAAAAAGCCTACAACCCCGACATCGTTCAAAATTGGAGTAATATAGCTTATATATTGGTCATTGCTTGGGTCTTCATCTTTTTCGTATCCGTTTGGATTTCTTGTGATTACTTTAACTTCAAATGGTCCATATGGTCCATCTGCCGGGTAATCAAAATCAAAGTTACCAATATTAACAGTTGTTGATTGACCATCATCCAATGTGCCAGTCCAATTGTATGTACCTTGGAATTGGTCGTTTACGTACCAATCAAGTTTACAGTCTTTCATTATATATTCGTTATTGTTTCGCAATGTAACATTTATAGGTGAATTTCCTATTCTCCAAGGCTTTGTAGGCGAAGTAATTGCTGTGACTTGCGCATCAGGTGCATTTGGTAAAACTTTGAAATTATAGTCTTCACATTCACCGTAGGCATATGAAGTATAACATGGGTCAGTTGGCATTTGGCCCATGTATGAGTATTCAGTCATTATTCTCATTCGTGTTACTCCGGTTTTGACATCATCAGGTACCGTAAAGTAGCCTTGATATCCGCCACCACTATACGAATAGTCTGTGTAAATCACCATTTCACTTTTTGAGAACTCTCCGTCTTGGTCCCAATCTACGAAAATCGCCATTTCCTGAGGATAACTACTGTAGAATTTTACAAGGAAATCAACCCTGTCACCTCTTTTTGCGTTAGTTGTAAACTTATCGTAATAAGTATATCCCGGTTTTGCAGTTGCTCCGGCAGTATTTGACATTTTTCCGAATGGAGTTGTCATTTCAACTGAAGAAATCCACATGTAAATACCTGCATCAGAATAACTTGGTTCACAATAATCCTGAGCATCAGCTCGATTTGTCATTGCTCCGAAAATGGCAAAAAACAAGCCGACCAAAATCAGTGTTGCAGAAAGTCTAAATTTAAACATAAAACACCTCATAAAATTAGTAAATATTAGTATTCTTTTAATGGCATATTCATCTAATACAAATTATTAAGTTTGCAACAACTAAATTGTTTTCTTCTTAACTATAATATCCAAGTAGCAATATAAATAAAAATTACAGAAAAACAAACAGTTTTCTATGAAAATTTATCAATATTTTGTGTTTTATCAATAATCTCACAAATACCATAAAAAAAGGGGCTGTAAAGCCCCTTTTTTAGTAATTTATGTAATACTTGTTACTTAACAACCGATACTTTTTGCATCAATCTCTTGCCGTTCGATTCGAGAATCAAGAAATAAGTTCCTGATGTCAAATTCAAAGTGCTTGAATTAATGTTCAAATTGTACTGTCCGATTGCTTTGTATTCATTGGATAGTTCGATTGCTTTCGAGCCGATTGCATCTGTCAACGATACTCTTACTTGGGCGCTTACAGGCACGTAATAGCTTACTTGTGCATCGCCATTGACAGGATTCGGTGTTGGTGCTGACAGTATGTATCCGCCGGAACTAACGTCAGTTACATCGGTTGTACCTGATGTAACTGCAACTTCTATTTGTTCTGATTCCACATCACCGCAATTGTTTGTAACCATGAACATATAAAAACCGGCGTCTTCAGGTTGAGCATTGTCCTTAGTCCAAACAATGGGCTCGCCTGAAATTGCAGTACCTGAGTAAATACTTTCGCCTGATAAATATAAAATATAGTTCAATACTTCGTTAGGGTTGCTTACAGCTACGATTTGAAGCATGATTTGTTCGCCTTCTTCAACTTCAATGTCTTCGAGGTCTTCTGTTATTGTCGGACCCAAAAGCGCAGCTACAACTGCTTCAGCAGATTTTAGAGATACAGTAGTGCCTTCTAATGTTGCAGTAACAGAATAAGTACCTGCATCATCGGCATCGATTCCCTTGATAGTCAAGCTACGAGTCATAGTCCCGCTATATTTAGCGTTGTCAGTTAATGGCGTAGCATCTTTTGACCAACGATAAATAATATTTTTTGTGCTTTGAGTAGTCGCCATCGCTTCCAATGTAACATCGGAGTTGACACATTCTGTCGCGTTTTCAGGTTGTTGTGTGAATGCAATGCCGAGTTGTTCCAATTCCATGTTCATGTACTTAGTTTGAACAGTACCGCATAGACCCTCGATTACAGCGTAGTATTCCCCTTCGTCAATACCGCGGAAATTGCGAATCGTTAAGTAGTTTGACCTTACACCGGCGAATTTGTTATCATTAGCTAAAAGTCTGTCGTTAGTACCATCAATATAATAGTACCACTGAACTTTGACTTCGTCATTTATAATTGCATCTTCGATAGGTGTGCCATTAACATGTGCTTCAAACCACAAAGTAGCAAGTCCGCCATTTTCGGCAAATTCATCATCGGAATAACGAGTGATTTCAGTTGGACGCAATACATAGACAGTAACAGGAGCAGAATAAATACGAGGAGTCGCACCCGGACCGCCGATACGTGCATGATAGAGACCTGCTTGATGATGTTGCAAATCATTGAAGAACAAAATCGGTTCAGTAGCACCCGGCACCGGAACGCCGTCTTTGTACCATTGGTAATTCATCGGAGCATCGTAACCAATTGCTGAAGTAACCGAAATGTAATTGTCTGTGGAATTAACGCAATTTACGATACCTTCGCTTTGAGTTATGAGAGAAACAGACAATGTTAATTCATGAGAACCGGCATAATATGATATTCTATTCAAACCGTCAAAATCTGAAGATTCGATTGTATGTGCATAGCCATCAGTGTAATCGAAAAGTGCGGGTCCAAAGAGTAAGCTGGGGGAATATATCTTAATATGCAAATCTACGGAATTAATGAATTCGATGAATTCAACACGAGAATCTTGGTCGTAGCCTTCTTCTTGCCATGATGGCAAATCACGATTTACACCATTATCGGAAATCAAAGTTTCGCCGTTAGAATAGAAAATATTTTGATTCGAATTTTCAACCATCCCTACTTGAAGTACAGGAGCAGTTCCAATATTCATGAAAATATTTCTCATGATACTACCTGCACTGCTCGACATAATGGTAGGATAGAAACTACTTTCAGTTACTACCGAATTATAGAAGATACCCAATTCCGGTGAGTTGATTAAATTCATCCCGTAAATGTTAGTGCCGGACAATTGGTTGTTACCAATAGCGCCGGAAGTATTTTCCGCTTTTAAAAGAGCATATCCGTAATTGACAGTTTGGCTAATGTTAACATAGTTTTTGTCAATCAACGTGTGTGCACCCACAACGTAAATGCCGTTAATATTAGTACATCCGACAATCGAATTTGACAAAATTTCAGCCGGATTACTAAGACTTTGCGAAGTATGGTTAACATAAATCACAGATTCGTTTGGTGCGCCTGTACCGCTGATACCGGAAAATTCGTTATTTGCAATAGTAGTAGAATTCCAAGAAGCAATAGCGCCGACAGGAGCAGTACCTGAAAGATAGCTGAATTTATTAAATGAAATATCAACATTGCTACCAACGACGTTTGGTGTGATTTGGTTGTAAACACCAAACCATGAGAAATTAGCAAAATCATTATTGCCAATTATGATTGATGGATTGTTAACACTGTTTACAAGGTTATAAATACCAACAGAACCATTCATAAAATTACAATGCGATACATTGATAGGTGAACAGTTTGATACGTCCATAATCGCAAATCCGGTGTTGTATCTTGGTGAATTTGCAACGCCCATGAAACTTACATTTGTAAAATTCAATCCTTTTGCATTTTTTGCGGATACAATTACACCGGCTCCGGCTGACACATTATTGTTATTACGGATAGTCATATTGCGGAAAGTTACATTTTCCAAGCCTTCCAATAAAATCACAAAATTATTTTGAGCTGTTGTATTAGCTGCTAACACAATATTTTCCGGGAATGATGAGCCACCGATAAATTCAATCTCGTTTTTATTTGGCAACGGGCTGTTCAACACGATTTGACCTGTATATGTTCCGGGACGTACTTCAAATGTCACCTTGCCTGGTCCAAAAACACCACTTGAGTTAATATAAGATGCAGCTTCCGCAGGTGATGTGAATTGTGAATTAGTAGCACCAATGAAATAATTTCCGGCTGCAAGCGATGGACCTATACCGCCGACATATTTATCATTCTTATCATCTTCATCTGCGATTCCGTTAGGATTAGAAGTTGCACATTCGACAGCAAAAGGACCTAATGGTGATTTTGCGTAAAAATCATATGTTCCGAGAACTAAGTCAGCTACTTCATCACGTGGAATATTTATTCCGGTCAAAGTAACAGGAGTTTGGTCAACGCCATCCATAGACCAATTAATTGTCACACTTGTCAATGGTTTGGGTGCATAATTACGTACGCGTGCTCTAACTTGAGTGACACCGGGTCCAAAACCTTCGGGCGGACCAAAAAAGCCTATAACACCGGCATCGTTTAATATTGGTGTAACAGAACTTGTATAGGTGTCATTCGAAGGGTCGCCATCTTTTTCTAAATCGTTAGCATTTCGTACAACGGCTTTGATTTGGAAAGCTCCCCATGGACCATTAGCCGGATAGTCAAAATTATAATTTCCTAATGCTATACTTGTGGTACTATTGATAGCTAAGTTACCTGTCCAAGGGTGAGTACCTTGATAAACATCATTAATATACCAATCAATATCAACATTGAATAATGCTAAGTCGCCACTGTTGCGAAGTGTAGCAGTCACGTTATGTGTGCCTACTCTCCAAGGTGTGGTTGGGTTTGTTATTGCAGTTATATGTGCGTCGGGGAGTGGCTCAACAATATTAACATGAAAATCAAGCACATTACCATACCCAGAAGATGAATTACCACATGGTTTCGGAGTTTGCCCCCATTCCAATCTTATTCTCATTCCCGTAACACCCGATTTAATACCAGAACCTGTAGGAATTTTAATATCTCCTGATGATGAAGCTCCATCTTGTTTCAAAGTGAATTCTTCACCGGAGTCTGTAAAATCTCCATTTTGATTGAAGTCTATCCAAACGGTTACGTTGTCATTGTAGTCCCAACTTCCGAGTCCGATTTTCATAGTATAAGTTTTACCCATATCAAGGTCGGGTAAATAATCCTTCGTAAAATCAATATAAGTTTTACAGTCCATAGTACCTGTTTCAATGCCCTCAAAGTCTACACTTTCGATATACTCATAACTGCAAGTGCCATTTGCCGCACAATAGCTTGGTTGAGTCAATGCTTTAGAGTTGTTCCATAAAAATGCTATTGTTAATAGCATAAAAAATCGTAAGTACATTTTCATACCAATACTCCTAAAATATAAAATAATAATTAACCAAAAATGAATTTTCTATTAAAATATAATAATTCGCGCTATTGTTAACTTAAATTTAACAAATTATCTACATTCTGCAAAAAAAAAATACTAAAAAGCAAGATATTTCTTGCTTTTGAAGAAAAAATGTCATTTTTGTTCACAAATATATGTACTATAAACAATCCAAAATCAATTTTGTTACATTTATATATCAATATTGTCAGTTAGCTTATCATTTGTTAAGGTTAACCTAAAAAAATTAACAGGAAAAAGATTATGTTTTTTTGAATTCAATGATTAATTTTGAATATAACAAAATGCAAATTTTAAAATTTGTTATTATTATTCATTTCCTTTAAATTTGATTATAATTTCTCACTACAAAAGGTATATTTTATGAAAATTTCTTCTCAACGATTTGCGATATTCATCGCTTTGTTCTTTTTGATGATAAGTACAAGCAATGCTTGGGACTTCGTCGAAACATTCGACAAGCATAATGCTCCGGCAAATAGTTATGCAAATGGCAGCTATGTCGGCGAAAATGGTATCACATGGAATTATGTAACAGGCAGAGGCGATGCAGGTTTCCAGATTAATGGCAAAGGCTTGATGCTCCGTGACTATCCGAATTACAATGCTACTTTGTTTTCAAGCTCAGTTGCTAATGGCATTGTCAATTTCAGATGCTTGCTCAAAAAAGCATTTACAGGTGCCGGTTCGCGTCAAGTAGAACTATACATTAATGGCGTTGCTATTGCTACTTCGACGGCTTTTGACAACACTCAAACCCAAGTATTTGAAGTGAACAATATCAACATCGAAGGTGATGTTGTTATTGAACTTCGAAATCGTGGTCGCCAAATTGTGATTGACGACCTGTCATGGACAACTTTCGGTAAAGACCACGGAAACACACCCACAAGAATTGAGATTGTCAGTCTTGCTCCGGCTGTACCGATGATGAATGTTCCTTTTACAGCAATCGTCCAATTTCTGGATAACGACGGGCTAACTAACTCATTCGATAATGATACACAGCTCGAGCTTATGCTACGCGACGGTTCTGGCAATTTAACAGGAACAAAATTTGTGACTGTTCCTGCCGGACAAACCTACTATTCGTTTAAAGACTTGGTATATGACAAAGCAGAACAAGTTAGAATTCGTGCACATGTAATCAATAACTATGCACCTGACGAAACTTATTACGAGATTGACCGCATTTTCAATGTTTCGGCAACACCTGTTTTGATGGCTGATGTATATACTCGTGGTCACGCCGGTTCAGTTCACCCTACAATGGAAGTTTTTGCTTTAAACAGTTACGGCTCACCAAACGTAAATTATGATGGCTTCAATGCTACAATCAATGTTTCGGGTGGTTCATTCTCAGGTAGCGCAACAGCACAATTCAAAGAAGGTATTGCAAAATTTGAAAATATAGTTTTTGATAATGCTACAACTTATAGTGTATCATTTACTGCACCTCATCTCGGCAATTCCAATAATACTAATGTAAGCGTTATTGCCCAACCAAACATGACTGAAATCATTGTGCCACGCTATATCAAAGGCGAAGGAACGTTCTTAGACCAAGGTGGCAACGGCAGAATTCCTCATTTTGCTTTAGTCCAAGTGAACGGACTCCACCCAAATACTGTTTATAGATACGTTTCCGGATGGGTTAGAGATATTCCAAATGTAGAGGAATTGGTTTTCACTGCCGGACGAAATATTCACAAGCAATACTTCAGCAATAACTACACTTACAATAGCGGCAAATTCTTGAATAACGCATTTGAATCATCATCATTGATGTCAGATAATTCAGGCACTGCCAAAGTGTGGATGGCTGTAGTATCCGATAATGATTTCGATGTCAGATATGCAGGAAATAGAGTGAATTGGATTTTGGGTCTTGGCTCCGAGAAAGGCTCCGAAGTCACAAGATTATTCACGAATACTCAATCTGCTGTTTTACGTTTCTCAACAGCGCAAAATGACTTTAACTGCGATGACTATTATGGCGATGGCGATGATGAACAACCGGAAGGAGTTAAGAAAGACTCAGACGAATTACAAGTTGAAGTACCGAATGACCCTTCATGTGTGTTGTATGCTTCCGGCATTTATGATGCAAAAAGCCCGGCTACACCAATGAATTTCGTAGTTTTGTACGATGCAGATGATGTAGTAGTTTCTTCTGCAATTGTTCAATTTAGCGGTGCGGCGCTTATTACACCCGGATTCCCACATCAAGCACCATGGTTTTACGCTGACTATGAGCAAAATACCGGTGCCTTTGCAACAATGATTCCAAATAACTTACCGGGTGGCATCCAAAAAGTAGTCGAATATGATGCACAAGGTAATATTGTAAATCAATGGACTGATAGCGATGGAACTTGGGCAGGATATAACACTGCCAGTAGCAACTGGGGGATGAATCCTCCTCGCGAAGGAAATTCGCAAGGACAAATTGCCTTCCAATTGCCTAATATTCAAATTGAATCACCGGTGTATTACGAAGATATTTGCAACACAGGCGAAGAATTCCCAATTCAATTCGATGCTCGTGGTACAAGTCTTGTGGATATTTGGATTCAACGTGACGAAAATCCATGGGAAATGATAGCTTCAAATGTTGATGCCCGAAACGGGTACTATGATTGGTATATTTTCCGTGAAGTATATACTTCGACTGAAAACAGAATTAGAATTACATCTGTCGAACATGGCTATGTTTTAGCTGAATCAAGTCCTTTCAGAGTCTTTGATGCACCGATTCATATGGGTAACACTGAATCCGCAATTTATTGCCCTGAAGAAATTGTCCAAATTTCCGTTACTGCCGATGGCACAGACATGCAATATCAATGGTTCAAAGATGGCGTCCCAATGAAAGACGGCGTCCGCATCAGTGGTTCGCAAACTGAAATTCTGACAATCAATGGTGTTCGCCACCATGATGCGGCTGTTTATACTGCAATTGTAAAGGGTAATTCCTCATGCGAACCGGTTTATTCCGGTGACATCGCCGTATATATTGCCCGTCCGCTCGGATTCATCGTTCCAATGTCAGACCAAACAATTGGCGAAGTCATGGGTCAAAAAGCAACCTTGTCTTTCCGTGCTCATGTGAACGGTTTTGAAAGAGACCACCCTATCTACCAACAATATGACATAAAAGTACAGTGGTACAAATACGTGGACGGTCTAAACGACCTCATGCTTGTTGATAACAACAGGATTTCAGGCTCAAAATCGGACTACTTGACAATCAGTGATTTGGCAAGAACTGATTTCGATTCTTATTATGCAGTTATAACCGGCAAATGTGGCACAAGTGCCAAAACTTATATGTTCAATCTTATCGAAATGGACATTAAATTCACTCAAGAGCCCGGTGCTGTTATCGTTTGTCTTGGAGATGAAAGCGTACAATTTAGTGCCGAAGCTACTACAGCACAAGGTTTGGACATTGTTTATCAATGGCTGAAAAACGGCAACCCAATTATGGAAAATGACAATTACAAAAATGTCAATACTTCAACACTTACAATTTTGGCTCCGACAAAGGCTCATGAAGGCAATTACAGCCTCAGAGCAAGAATTAGCGGTGGCGATGCTTCAGTAATATCTTCATCGGCATCATTGAAAGTGAATACAGTACCTGTAATTACCATGCAACCCGAATCAGTTACAGTCGAAGAAGGCGGCGGATTTATACTTGAAGTAGCTGCAATTGGAAACGACGATTCCGAAACTCTTGTTTACGCATGGTATAAAGATGGCGTTTTAATTGAAGATCTAAACATATCTTTATGGTTATTCAGCGATGCTCAAATTGATGATAACGGTACCTATTATGTCACAGTCACTAATGATTGCGGCACTGTAAAGAGTGTGGAAATAACTATCGAAGTTACACCGGGCACTACAGATGTTCAAGCACAAATGCGCAACGGTTATATACTTAACGCTCCTGTTCCAAATCCTGTGATTGGAAATTCCGAAGTTAAGTTCTATTTGCCACAAACTAATCAAGTGAAAATGACTTTGGTCAATGAAGCAGGACAAGAAGTAGCAATACTCTTGAATGAATCAAAATCCGAAGGAACGCATTCACTCAACATTGATTCTAAAGCGTTGAACTTAGTGTCAGGAACTTATTACATTACTTTGCTTACTAATGATGTTCAATTATCAAATCGTATGATTGTCATCAGATAAGTTGCTTTTGCTTTTTAAATTAAAAATGGCTGACTCTTAATTGGGTCAGCCATTTTTTTTATGGTAAGAAAATTGGAATATTTAAAAGCTTTTTAATCTATTTGCGAAAGCGGACTGAGTCTGTGGTTCTTGTTTGATTTTGCGTGATTGAAAGTTACGCCTTCGAGCTTATGACCGAGGTGAATTTTGATTTTGCGACTGATTTCATCATATCGAGTAGGGTCGGATTTGATTTGCCCACGCAAAATTTTGTAGTTGAATTTGTCGAATGTAAAATCATTGCGGATGAACAAATCATTCAGCGAATTGTGGTAACATTCTTCGCTGCAAAATCCGAAATGGCGTCTGTATTCTTCCGGCAAAGCGATTATTTGGTTGTTGCACGGACCATATCGGCAGTTGAAATATATATCAGCCTCTTTGCCGCTGTAATGGCAATTGGTTATCACAACTTTTTCATCGCTATCAGCTACTGGGCAACTAACTCGCTCATCAAAAGTGTATAAATTGCCGAGCCAATGTGTGGTTTGATATTTGTTGACGTATTTGACCACTCCGCCATCCAATTGAAAAACGCCCGGCATACCAGCTTCTTCGAGCATCGCCGATAGCTTTTCGCATCTGATTCCACCCGTGCAATACATTATGACAGGCTTATCGCCAAATTGGCTTTTGTAATTATTTACCAAATCGGGGACTTCTCTGAATTGGATTGTGCCCGCAGGAATTGCATTTTTGAAATGCCCGAGCTTATATTCGTAATCGTTCCGCATATCCAGTATCACATGCGAATCAATATCATTTTCGAGAATTTTCTTGAATTCATCAATTGAAATTTTGTGTGTAGCTTTTTCGATTTGCTCTGCGGAGAAACTTTTGCCCAGAGCCACTATTTCCTTGCGGTATCGGACAATCATTTTGTTGAATTTGTGGCTATCCACGCGGCACGCTTTATCATCAATATCGGGAATATCTCTGAAATAGGGAATACTGTCAAGATAGAAGCGATATGCCTTGATTTGTCCGTTTTTGCCTGTTAGTGTTGCACTGATTCCCTCTTCGCCGATGAAGATTCTGCCCTTCAGCCCAATATCATCACAAAATTCTTTGTGCTCGGCAACAATCTCCGTCGGATTTGGAATATCTACAAACTTGTAAAATGTCAAAAGTGTATAACTCAAGTCAAGATTCATATTTTCAATCACGATTTTTAAAGATTACTAATGCCATCTTCGGTGATTTTGCCGACGATGTATTGTTTGCCGCCGTCGAAACCACACCCGACATAAATCTGAGGATAGTAGATTATGAATTCGTGCTTAATAATATCGAAACCGGAATTTATCAATATGATTGTGAATGCCGGCATAACGAAATTCAAGAGCATTTCTGCATCGTCAGGGTTGTTTTTGATAGCGTTCGAGATTGTTTTGAATGCCTTGATTTCGGATGATTTGCCGTTAGCATCCCACAAATCAACTGCATACCAATCGTTAGGTTTGGTCTCAGGAGTTTGTTTCGAGCCCTTCACTACGAGTTGAATCTCCGATGGAGCGTCCTCTTTTGATGAATCGGTAATCGCAAACCAGATTGACTTTACAGAGCCGGGCAAGGGGTCTTCTGTGATTGTTTGGACGAGCCAATTTTCGAATTCGATTAAAGTACGGTCGAAATCAACTGCTTTGAGTGCAGCCAAATTGAACGTGGGCATTACTTTTTTGATTACTTCGATGAGTTCCTTCTTGGAAGTATCGAAATCAGTTTTGTTTTTTATCAAATCGTTTAAAATGTCTTCAGCCTTATTTTTCATCATCATCTTTGTTTTTTTCGACAAAATTAATTGAAACTGAATTAATGCAATATCTCAGCCCTGTCGGTGCAGGACCGTCATTGAAAACATGCCCCAGATGCCCGCCGCATTTTGCACAAACAACTTCTGTGCGAATCATACCGTAGCTTGAATCGTCGACTTCTACGATTGCATCCGAATCGGCTACTTCTGAAAAACTGGGCCAACCGCAATGAGCATCAAATTTGGTGTCAGACTCGAACAATGTACTCCCACATGCTTTGCAAGCATAGATACCCTCTTCGAAATGTAAATTATACTTTCCGGTATGGGGGCGTTCGGTGCCTTTTTGACGCAAAACCCTGTAGGATTCGTCATCAAGGAACTTTTTCCATTCTTGTTCAGTCTTTTGAATCTCAAATTTCATTTCATTCTCGGGTTTAGTTTTTTTTCCTTGCTTTTCTTCAGAATTACAAGATGTTCCAAAAAGCAAAAAGGTTACAAAAAAAATGCAAACTTTTATCATAACAGTCACCTTTAATTCTAAAACATGACATAAAACGTTTAGGGCAATAATATTATTTTGAGGGTTCCGAAATATCAGCTTCTTTTATTGCTTTTGCTAAAATTCTACGCTCATGAATATATTTGCTGACTTCGGCTGCCAACAAAATTATCAAAGCCGAATAATATATCCATAAAGCCATCGAAATCAATACTGCATAAGTGCCGTAAAATCTGCCGTAATTTGAAAGGGAAACGATATACCAGCCAAAAAGGAATCGTGCGAATTCAATGCCAAATACGCATATAAGCGTACTCCAAATGCGAACAAAACGTGGCAATCTTTCATTTGGAACAAATCTGAAAATAAGATAGAATAGCACAAAAGATGTTCCTACTGATACGGAGGTTAGAACTAAATCGCTTAGTAGCGAACTAATAATATCGGGTAAATAGTCGCCCATGAAACCTAAGATAAAGTTGACAAGTGGAATCGCATACGCATAAACCAAAAATAATATCGAAAATACAATTGTAAGAAGCATATCTTTCAATCTGTATAAGATGAAAATTTTAGGCGATGCCAAATCAAAAATAGCGTTGAGCGATGACCGGATGGAACTTATCAAAATTGACGATACCCAAAGTAGCCCAATGATACCAATCCAACCGACTAAGGTGCTATGGGTGAATATTTTTTCTATCTCACCTACTATTGTATGACCAATCTCCTGACTTGTTCCGGTTTGCGGTAAGTAATCGGTGAGCAAATTCTCTAATGTCTTTGTAATCGTCTCTGTGTCAAAAATCAACCCTAAAGTAAAAATTACTAATAGTAGCAGTGGAATCATATAAATTAGGATGTTGTATGCTATACCTGCTGCAAGCATGTATAGGTGATGCTCTTCCATTCTGTCCGACACTCTGTCAATGTGCATATAGACATTGTAAATCCAGCCTTCTTTTGCTTTAAATTTTCTAATAATTGATTTCAAAGTTCCATCGCTTAATTATTTTACTTATTTTTATTGGCATTTTTAATTGAATAAAAAAAAAATAAATGAAAAAATTCCTTATTCTCTTTACTCTATTGACATTGTTCTGGTCTTGTGCCAATATTCAAGCACCATCAGGAGGTCCGCAAGATACAACGCCTCCTGAGATTGTGACGTATTCGCCCGAAAACAATTCTATAAATTTCGAAGATAGGGAAATCAGGATAAAATTCAACAAATACATGAACAAGGCTAAAGTAATCGAGAACCTAAGTATTTCACCCATTGTGGATTTGAAACACAGTTGGTCAGGCAAAGAATTACGCATCAATATAGATGGGGATTTGGACACAAATCTTACATATTTGATAAATCTTGGCACTGAATATAGCGATTTGCACGGCAACAAACCCGATGCCGCTTTCAATTTAGTTTTTTCTGCCGGAAGTAAGATTGATAGCGGCATGATTCATGGGAAATCTCCAAACGACGCCAACGGTTATGTAGCATTTTTATACAATTTGAACAATAAAAGCAGCGATACAATCAATCCTGCTCATACATTCCCAGATTATCGCGTTCAATTGGGAACAAGTGGCGAGTTTACATTCGCTGCTCTAAAAGATGGGATATATAGATTGATGCTTATCAAAGATGAATTCAAAAACAACTTGTACGACCCTGTTGATGCGTATTCATCGGCACTGAATGATATTGAAGTTCGTAATTCCGTCTCGAAACTCGTCGCTATCAAACCCGGTTCTATTATTGATGTTCAAGGACCGGAACTACGTGAGGTATATCCCGAATTTTCAGATTTTATTGTTCTCACTTTCGACGAACAACCTGCTCCAAAAGCCTTAGACAAGCAGTATTTCAGCATAAGCGATACGATGGGAAATCCATTTGAAATGGCTTCTGTGTTCAACTATCCCGACGAACCGAACAAGGTGCTTGTATCTATGGAGCAGAGCTTAGATACAGGGAAAACATATATCGTCAAAGCTGATATCAGCGTCATGAGCGATACTCTCGGCAACAAAAGCATTGATTCTTTGGTTACAAAAAGGTTCAGAACTCCATTTGGGAATGACCCTGCCGGCTTGACGGTGTTTAGTTTCGATTTGGCAGATAGCGCCGGAAATGTGCCAACAATGCCTGTTTTTAGGATGGTTTTCAATCGTGGCATCAATATTGATTTATCTCAAGTTGATTCAAAAATTACTAATACGACTGATAGTTCGACTATGGAAATGAAATATAGCTGGAAATCTGCCAATGTTTTGGAATTAACTACTACTGATACACTTCAGATGCGAGCTAATTACGATTTCAATCTTTCGCTGAAACTCATAGGAAGCAAATCCACGCATAGTTTAGATACCAATGTCAACCGTAATTTTACATCCGGAGGCAGAAAAGCTCTCGGTTCTGCAAGCGGTACAATTTATTTGACCGATAACTTTTGCGAATCTGATGTTTACTTGATATTCATGAGCAGCAGCAACGTCAAATATTTGACAAAAGTCGCTGATGCCAAGTGGAGCATCAAAGATTTGCCCGAAGGAGAATATACTATCGAAGCCTTTTGCGATATTGATGGTAACGGGGCTTACTCATTCGGCTATCCATATCCATACGTATTTTCGGAGCCATTCGTCATATTCGAAAATCGTGTTACCATTAAAGCTCGTTGGAACATTGAAGACATCAACTTGAAAGTGCATGAAGACTAAGCTACGAAATGAAAAAGTTGCCATTTGGAAAAAAATCTTTGATATTACATTTGTTGTATCGGGATTGCTTGTGCTTATTTGTCTGATTTTCTTAATCGGATTTTATCTACCTGACGAAACAATTGATGTTATCATAATAATAGCTGATATTGGGCTTTTTGCATATTTGTTGCAAGAATTCGGCAGATGGTTCATCGTTGCAAAACATGGTCAATATTTTCGAGAGCGATGGATTGAAAATCTTATCGGTGTGCTTATAATTTTTCAACTGATATTTCCTGATGTCACAATGTATTTGCTATCATTTGTATTGCCGAAATTAGCATTCCGAGACTTTTTGATGATATATATGGCTTTGATGTCGTTGACATTGATGCTCTTATTCGCGATTAAACTTCTGCGGTATAATCATTTGATTGCCAAAATAAATTTGCATCCGGGTGCAATTATCGCGATAAGTTTTTTTGTTGCTATTTTAGTCGGAAGTTTCTTGCTTATGCTCCCGAGAGCGACACCACCGGATAACCCCATTAGCTACATTGATGCGCTGTTTACATCTGCAAGCGCCGTGTGTGTCACCGGGCTTGTAGTTGTAGATACAGGGAGAAGTTTCACTACAATCGGGCATGTGTTTATAGCATTTCTGATTCAAATTGGCGGACTTGGAGTCATGACATTGACAACATTTTTCGCATTTGCGATTGCAGGCGGTCTTAGTTTGAGAGTTCGTATCTTAATGAGGGATTTACTTTCGCAAGAAAGTGTTGACGAAGTTAAGAGCCTTTTGCTGAAGATTTTGGGATTTACATTACTGGTAGAAATCATCGGTAGCTTCATCATGTATTTTTCGATGGGAAAATCATTGGCAAATTTTGACAAGGTTGAATATTATTACTCCTTATTTCATGCCATTTCCGCTTTTTGTAATGCAGGTTTCTCGCTTTATTCCGATGGTTTGATGTATTTTACAATTAAAGATAACCATATTTACATTTGGACAATTGTTGTTTTAGTGATAATTGGGGGACTTGGTTTCACAGTTATAATGAATCTGACAGCAAAAATGTTGAGTAAAAGGACCAAGCGCAATTATAGATTAACACTGACAACTAAATTGACACTCCTGACAAGCGGCTTATTAGTCTTTGGCGGTACAGCATTGATTATGTTATTCGAGCCTTGGGGCTTTTTGTTGGGCGATTCATTTTATGAGGAATTTTATCATGCAACTTTTATCTCGGTTTGTGCGCGAACGGCGGGCTTCAATACCGTCCCTACAGATATGCTATCACACGCTACATTGATTTTGGTAATGTTTTTGATGTGGGTCGGTGCATCACCCGGTTCTACAGGAGGAGGTATCAAAACTACTACTTTCGCCGTCACTATATATGCATTATATTCGATGATTGTTGGCAAAGAACGAATTGAGATTTTTAAACGAGAGATTCATTATAACACTGTCAAACAAGCATTCATGGTTGTAATCGCCTCAATTATGTTTATATTCGTCGGTTCGATGTTGCTTGTTTGGTTTGAGCCGAAAATGGACACAACTGATTTAATCTTCGAGGTTATTTCAGCAGTTAATACTGTCGGGCTTTCGCGTGGAGTCACGCCTGATTTTGGCACTGATTCAAAAGTTTTGATTGTTATTCTTATGTTTGTGGGTAGAGTTGGAGTTCTAACATTTTTATTATCTTTGCATATTCCACGTCAAGAGCCTAAATATAAGCTCCCGACGGAAAATGTAATTGTGGGATGAGGTTAATATGGCTAATAATAGTAGATTTTGTATAATAGGTTTAGGTTATTTCGGATTGAATTTGGCTCTTAATTTAGCTGAAGACGGTGCCGAAGTGCTTGCCATTGATATCCGAGAAGAGCGAGTAGATTTGTTGCAAGACAAAGTAAGTCTCGCTGTGACAATGGATTCGACAGACATAAAGGCTGTCAAAAGTCTCGGTATTAGAGATATGGATGCAGTAATTGTCGCCATCGGCGAAGGTTTCGAGGCTTCAATCAATACTACTGCAATTTTGCAGGAATTAGGCTGCCAAAAAATCATTGTACGCGCCATTTCGCCTGTTCACGAGAGATTGTTGAGATTGATGAATATCCAAGATTTGCTCGTGCCGGAAGCCGAAGCTGCCGGACATTTAGCAAGCAGACTAATGATGCCGGGTTTGCTCGAATCATATGAAATCAATCGTGATTATAGCATTTTTGAAATCAAAGTGCCAAAACGATTTGTTGCCCAAACTTTGTTGAGCATTAATTTGCGTACTATTTATAACATTAACCTTGTTACCGTGAAAAGAATCGTCAAGTCTCGAGGACTGCTGACCAAAGGCGAAAAGGAAGTTGTAGATGTAATTGGCGTGCCGTCGCCGACTTATCTATTTCATCCCGAAGATATTTTAGTGCTATTCGGGAAAGAAGCTGATTTTATGAAAATTTTGGAATTAGACCAATAATGATGAGAGTGCTTCCGATTTTTTTGATTATATACTTTTGTTCTATTTCAATTTCGACCGCTTATCAAATTGGTTTGAATGTCGAATCGGAACCCGTCAACCTTTTTGAACTGAATTCAAAAGCCGATGAATTCGCTCCGAGATGGAATCAATGGGAAAAGAGGATATATTTCAATAGCACAATCACCGGAAGTTCCCAATTTTATACTTCAGAATTCACGAACATGTATTCACCGCCCGCTTTAGTCAAAGGACCACTCAATCAATCCGGTGATAACCGCTCTTACATTACATTTGCTAATTCCGGGGAAGCCTTTTTGGCTAAATTCACAAATTTTGGGCGAAGACCATACTTGAATTTGCACCGCAGTGTTTATGTCAAAAATGGTTGGTCTGCTCCGGAGCATATTCAATCTCTGAAATTCGAATCCTTCGTGTCGCATCCGACTATTTCTCCTGATGGCAATATGCTCGTGTTTGTGACCGATTTATATAATAATAACAATGATACAGATTTGTGGATGTGCTGGAGAAAAGAGGACAACACTTGGACTGAACCTATTCCGATTGACGAGTTGAACTCTCACGGCAGCGAAATCACGCCATTTTTGATGTCTTCGGATACGCTTTTATTTGCTTCCAATGGCTATGAAGGTCCCGGCGGATATGATATTTTCTACTCAGTTTTTATAAATGATAAGTGGGAGAGACCTCGCCCCATCGCCGGTGTCAATACTGAATTTGATGAATCTGACCCGTGCGTGTTACCGGAAAGAAATTTTCTTTTCGCCTCAAACCGTCCCGGCGGAGTTGGCGGGCTTGATTTATATTCAGCCAAACTTTCACAAGTTGACCCTATGTACTCCGAGTTCGACGAAGTGAAACTGAATCTGCAATTCCAGGTGTCGAATATCAACATCGAACGACAAACTATCAACTATACTTACCCGATGTTAAATAGCATTCCCAAAATTGTGATTGATAAGCTAATTCAAGACACGTTGACTAAAGGCAACATTTACGTTCAATTTTTATTACATATATCCGAATTATTGCAAAAAAATCCCGATATGCAGTTGATTACCGAATCAAACGAGCATGGGCGACGTCTTTCGGATTTGTTTTTGACTTGGAATGTAAGTGAAAATCAAATTCAAATGAGCGGCAATGATGGCAGGAGCAATGAACTTACGCTGAGTATCTTAAATTGCGAGGAATGTAATGTAATTCAAGCAAAGAAGCTGAATTACAATCTGAAGCCGGAAATGCTCGATGTTGCAATGTCTGTGGTTAATGCGCCGGAAAATTTCAAGATATTATTTATCGCAGAGTTCAAGAATAAATCTGAGCTTATAAAATTGGAAGCAGATACGCTGCCACAGAGGTTCTTTCTCCCTTTGGCAAAATATGCATATGACATTTACAGTTCGGACAACGTCGAATTTATTCTGAAAATCAAGCAAAATGATGATATTTTGAATTCAATATATAAAAATTTGTACGTGACGCTCGCCGAAACAAACGAAGATTTGAACTACATTTTTAATAATAGTTTGTATCTTTTGTTCCCAATTCCGTTTTTTGAAGGCAAATTGTCGAGCTCAACCGAGAATTTAAACAAATTGTTCGATTCCTTTGGCTCGAATTTCAGCAATAAGAGCAAATGTGTAATTTTTTATACTGAAGAAATTTATGCAAGCGTTGCTCGCAATTTAGCTGCACAAGTTAAGTCGCGTTTTTCATCTCGCCAAGTTTCAATTCAAAAAATCAAGTCAGAAGATTTGCCTTCGGGCATTGACTCGCAAAATGCAATTTTTATCGGTTTTGCGAACTAACCATGAACTTTTTGTACTCAATGCTCCCGTCAGTATAGCTAAACGCTACGAAATACATTCCGGCGGCTAATTGAGATGTATTGATTGAAGCAATTTGATTGTTAGTGCTAATTAGCTCAATTCCCAAAATATCAAATACTTTTATTGACCGCAGAAGTTTGCCTTCGGGAATTGTGTAATTGAGCAATCCGTATGCAGGATTTGGATATAAATTGGCGCTCATAATTTCACTTTCATCTTCAACGCTTGTCGTAATAGCCAAGCAATCAGCTAATTTTTTGTCAAGGCTATCCAAATCTCCACCACCAATGCAGAACCAACAAATTCTTTCCTCGCCGGGCAAAATACTGCCGTCAAATCGCATTGCTATTACCATGCTTATATCAAAAGTCGTATCTGTTTGCAGACTGGTATTGCTGTTTAGGGCGCTGATTCGTTTCAGTTCGTCAAAATTGCGTGTAAATCCGTAATGCAAACCTGCTGCTTGAGCAGTAACGTTATTTCCTTGTGCTGCCACACCTGCCGCCATGACAACATAATTTTCATCTTCAGTATTCCAGGCTAATTGTGCTGCCGCATTTGACTCAGGCATATGGCTTGGTACTGCTTCGGGGAATAATCTGGTTCTATTTTTCTCGGCGTTGACTCCAATATCCCAATCAAGCCAATATCCTACGGACAAGTCAAGAAGAGGAACCGAATTTATATTTTTGATTTTGACTCCAATTCGAGCGAAATTGCTGTTTTGGTGGGGGAATGTCACATCTTGAGTGATTTCTACCCCAATTTGTCTCATACCTGCGAATGAATCATCAATAATTGAGATATACTTGTCAGGGTTGATGAATCCTTTGATTGATTTGAAATCATACAATGACGCAGAACCGTAATTATAAACCGCACGATTTGATGATTCGGAAACCATTATTGAAGAGTTTCTGTATAATTGATTGCCGGTTCCCTTTATTTTGAAACCACTGCCCTGCGGTGTGCTGCCCGTTGTTTCGAATCCGAATTCGCCAATATCGCTCAAGGAAAATTCAATTTTATTGTTCTCGAAAGTGCTTATAGTTTTATACGGTGTGAACGTAAATTTGAAGAAATCGGGCTCTTCATTGTCCGCATAAACTTCAAGTCTGAATATAACTTCACCTGAGTAATTTGCAAAAATCATAAATGCGAAATCGCCAATCCCGAAATCGCTCTGTGCATCTACATTTTCGATTGTAATGACGCTATCGGTCACAAATACTGCATTGGCAGGGTCGTATGCTTCTTTTAGGACAAATCTTACATTGGTGGCATTTCCAAGATAATTTCGAAAATCCACAGAGACTTTGACAATGTCCTCACTTTCAAATCTGTCAGTTTCGTCACCGAAAATATCTTTGAAAATATAGTTTACCGGGACGATACCGTGAATGTCGCTTGGTTTGCGACTGAACATCTTCGCCATATTCAGTCTTCCTGGTGTAATTAAATAGTCAGTGTGGAATGAATTGACAATCGGGTCATTGCAGCGACGCACCAAATGAATTGATTGCAATGCTGTCAATTCAGGATAGTGCGACCGTGCTAATGCAACGGCACCGGATACAACCGGAGTTGAGAATGATGAGCCACCACCGGAGCCTCCGTAGCCGTTATTTTGAGTTGTATAGAGATTCCCCGGTGCGAGAATATGGGCTTGTATCCCGAGAACTGTGCCAATATCTGGGAGGTCATTTATAGTTGATTCACCTACACCGAGTACACCGAAATATGCCCCTGGATAAAATGTACTAAATTTTGTACCTCCTCCAGAACCGATATTTCCGGCAGATGACACTATTGCAACGTCTCTGGCAACTGCGAAATCAATTATTGATTGGTCAATATCCGAGAATGGTTTGGGAGAACCCCAACTCAAATTCAAGACTTTACAACCGCGTATAGCTGCATAAATTATCGAAGGATAAGCATGAGTCAAACGATTATTTTCAATAATTTTGATTGGAATGAGAGTTGAGTTAAACCCAACTCCTGCAATTCCGATGTTATTATCGGTTGTGGCTGAAGATATTCCGGCTACTTCTTGACCGTGCGAATTTGAGAAATTTGCTGTATAATCCCTTGCTGTGCCGTCTGTTTCCCAAGCAAAATTGTATCCGGCATAATCGTCAATATAGCCATTACCATCGTTGTCAATACCGTCTCCGGGTATCTCGCCTCCATTTTTTGAGATAGAACCACTGATATCCTCGTGCTCTTGATTGACGCCGCTGTCACTAACTCCAATGATGACATTTGGGTTGCCTTTCTCGATTTCCCAAGCGTCGAATGCCTTTACCAATTCTAAGGCTGTAACTTGATTGTTTACATGTGCATCATTCGGCATATAAAGCATAAATTCGGGCAAATAATATGGCTCTGATATTTCGATAAAGCTGTTTTCTTTTCGGAAATCATGTGCGAATGAGTTTGGCTCAAATTTATCATTGAATTCGATTATATATGTTCGGAGGAGTTTGTTCTCCGCTTTGATTATTTCAGAATAATTATTTTGCGACGGGAATTGGAACAAATTTGACGTCTTATGAGTCAGACTGATGCTATCAGGCAACATTTGCGATATTTTGCTAATGGAAGTGTTTCTCTTGGCAAAATTTTCCATGTCAATCGCTGTTATTCCCTGCTTTACGCGAACGACGAGCATATTGTTCATGATTTTTATGCCATTGAGTTCGACTACATTATCGTTTAACTTGTCATTGCTAAATATATTTGAGCTTGTCAGCAAAATTATCAAAGCACAAATCGCAAATCTAACACTAATCAACATTTCATTTTCCTGAATATTTTCTTTTATATCATAAAGACACATCAAAAGCAAAAAAGTCACAAACTATTTTAGGGATTCCAAAATAATTTCCGAAACATCTTTGACTTTTACATCTTCGGCATCTTTGGCTTTCACACCATCACTAATCATAGTCATGCAGAATGGACAATTCACGGCGATTGTCTTAGCGCCTGTTTCGAGTAATTCTTCGGTGCGCTCAATATTGACCCTTTTGCCCTCAGTTTCTTCCAAGAACATTTGTCCACCGCCGGCGCCGCAACAAAGCCCTTTGTCCTTATTTCGTGCCGTTTCTTTGATATTCAATCCGGGCACAGAAAGCAATGAATTTCGCGGTTCGTCATATACATCGTTATAGCGACCCATGTAGCATGAATCATGGTAAGTGAGCGATTCGATATCCGAAGCACTATCTTTCAGTGATAATTTGCCGTCACGTATCAAATCCATAATAAATTGTGTGTGATGAATCACTTCGTACTTTGCACCAAATGATGGATACTCATTTTTGAATGTATTGAAACAATGCGGGCAAGTTGCCACAATCTTTTTGAAATTATATTGATTTAAAGTTTCAATATTTGCTTTGACCATCATATCGGCTAAGTACTCGTTGCCTGTACGTCGGGCGACATCGCCGTTGCATTGCTCTTCAGTACCAAGTATTGCGAAGTTAACTCCCGCTTTTTGCATCAATTCCGAGAATGCAACTGTTACTTTTTTGGCTCTATCGTCAAAGCTACCGGCACATCCAACCCAAAATAATATATCAAATTCTTGCTTTTCGGCGGCAGTATCAATGTTTTTGCCTTCAGCCCAATCAGCTCGTTCAGCTTGCGAGAAAGCCCAAGGCGAGCCATTGTTTTCCATGTTGCCGAATGTTGTTTGGAGTAAATCCGGAAATTCTGCATCCATCATCACAAGTGAGCGTCGCATTTCCACAATCGCCGGAACGTGCTCAATATTTACCGGACATTCTTGCATACAAGCGCCACAAGTGGTGCATTGCCACAATGCTTCAATATTTTGATATTCACCGATGAATTTTTTATCCAATTTTGCTTGTTCGGCTTCGGTAATTTGGCTTTGGTCGTCTTTTGCAAGAATCGGCATCTTATCCATCGTACGTTCGCGTATTTGAATTACTACTTCGCGTGGGTCTAAAACCTTGCCGGTGATATTTGCAGGGCATACGCTTGTGCATCTGCCGCAATGAGTACACGTGTAGCCATCAAGCAGAGTTTTCCATTTGAAATCTTCTACATCGCTAACGCCAAATTTTTCAATACTCTCATCTTCAAAATCAATCGTGTCGAGTTTGTTCGTGGGACCCAAATTTGAAAAGTAAACATTGGGTACCGAGGTCAATACATGCAAATGCTTTGAAAACGGCAAATAGTTCATGAATGCCAATATCAATATAATATGCACCCAAAAAGCTATTTCGTGAATCACATATGCAGAGCTTCCAAATATTGGAGCTAACATTGCTGCAAAGGGTCTGAAAGCCCAAGATGCATCACCATTCATCGCAATCAATGTAGCATTTTCGATAAATAAAAATGTAACAATTAGGAAAATCGTGAGCAAAATCATTGCTGCTTCGACTTTTTCCGCTTCCACTTGCAATCGTTTGACCTTTGAAATATATCTACGATACAGAGCGAAAATGACGGCAATTATGATTGCAACGCAGAAAATATCTGTCAAAAGGGTGATTAATGAATAAACCGGACCCAAATAATTGAATATTTGGTTTATACCAAATCCCGTAAAGATTGAGTTTAGTGCCGAGAAAAGCAGTATCAGGAATCCCCAAAAAATACCCGCATGGATTGGGCCCGCTTTCTTGTCGCGTAAGATTTTTGTCTGGGCAAAAGCTACTATAAGAGTTTGCGTGATACGCTCGGCAATGTTGCCAAAGCGATTATCAGGCTTTGCAAGTTTGAGGTAGCTGATTAAGGTAAGGACATTTTTAGTAAAATAGACAAATGCTGCGATTAAAATCACAATAAAGATTATATTTTTTAATCCAAAATCCATATATTATTCCGTTTGTATTGTAAATTTCGAAAAATTGCAAAAAACAATTAAGCAAATTAATCATGATTGACCAAACGGCAAAAAAAAATCCCGATTGAAATTGCATTTTACAATTTCAATCGGGATTTTATAAAATATATTAGGATTCTCTTTTGAGTTGCTTCATGAAGGTCTCGATAGAATTTTTTACTTTCTTGTCGGTGACAAGGTAGTTATCTATTGTTTGGCACGAATGTAACACTGTGGAATGGTCACGGTTGCCAAAATGAGAGCCGATTGTCTTAAGCGAACTTGTGGTGAATTTTTTAGCCAAATACATGCAAGATTGTCTTGCTAATGCTATTTCGTGTTTGCGAGATTTTGATTCGATATCTTTTATGTTCAACTTATAGTATTCAGAGACTAAATTTTTGATTTCATCAATCGTTACAGGCTGATTGTCTTTAGTTTTCGAACCATAGACGACTTCTTTTGCAAGTTCCAAAGTCATTGGTTTGCGGTCGAGCGTAACTTTGGCAATCAATCCGATTAAAGCACCTTCCAATTCTCTGACGCTCGTTTTGACATTTCTGGCGATGTATTCAATCACGTCCGAAGGTAGTTCAATGCCTTCGTCCAAGCTTTTTCTGAGCAAAATCGCCATTCTAAGCTCAAAATCAGGTGATTGGACATCAGCATTCAATCCCCATTGGAAGCGGGATATTAGCCTATCATCAACATCAGCAAGCTCGCGTGGTGCTTTGTCGGAAGTCAAGATAATCTGTTTCCCTGCTTGATAAAGCACATTGAATGTATGGAAAAAGTTGTTCTGAGTGGCTTCTTTACCTGCAAAGAACTGAATATCGTCAACCATCAAAACATCTATAGAACGGTAGAAATTAACAAAATCACTTACTTTATTGTCCTTGATTGAATTCACAAACTCATTTGTAAACATATCACTCGTGGTGTAATAAACCTTGAGTCGCGGGTTGTTTTCGGCAATGTGGTTGCCAATTGCTTGAATAAGATGAGTCTTGCCCAAACCCGGACCACCGTAAATCACAAGAGGGTTAAACCGTGTTTTGCCCGGATTTTCGGCGACAGCTTTTGCAGCTGAACATGCCAATTGGTTGCTCTCACCGGAAATGAAATTGTCGAAACTATATCGTGAATTTAGATTGGTCGGGAAATTATCATTATTGATTGAGATTGGCTCAAAAGGAATGTGGTTTTGATTTTCGCTAGCTTTTTTCTTCAAACCCGGCATCTTAATGTATGCTCTTTCGTGGCTCAAAGTATCATCAAACACAATCTTATATTGTAGTGATGCACCATCACCAATGATTTTTTTGATTGTGGCACGCATCAAATCGTAGTAATGCTCCTCAATCCATTCGTAGTAGAATTGGCTTGGAACAGATAGAGTCAGTTCCTTATCTGAATATTCCAGAGCCTGAATGGGCTGGAACCAGATTTTATATACCTGGGCACTTACGTTGTCTTTGATGAAAGCAAGACATTTTGACCAAATATCAATTGACTTGCTGTTTTTTAAATTAGAGTTGTTTTTAGATGCAATTTTTATATCGGCTCCGATGTCTCCGTTTGGAGTTGCATCTTCTTTGAATTTAGTCGCATTTTTGCTCACTATAACTACCCTTTATGCTTTGGTCATGAAAAAAAATTATAAAGAACAGTACATGTATTTCGTTTTAACAAATACTAAACATAATTTTTTAAAATTATCGAATATCCAAAAGCACTCAAATTTAGATATTCATTGACTCGAGTAAATAATCATTTCTCAAAATTCAAATTCACTACATTGTAAAAATGAAGTTTTTTGAACAAACATACAAGAACTTTATTTTTAAAATTGAAACTTTTTTATTTGGAAAATTCAAGTATGAACTCTTTCAATGATTTACAAAATTCATGATTCTTTCATAATTTTTTCATTTTTTGGATTGTAGAATTCATAGGTGATTCGGGAGATAAGTGTTAATTTTTGATTAAGAATGCTTTTGTAATACTACTAAATCATTGATAAATATAGATTTTGGAATGACATCGAATTTCATGTGACACTATACGACGTAGCAGGCAGGGCTAAACAATGAAAAACCGCTCATAAATCCGTCAAATAACAACATTATCAAGCATATAAACAAATCTGTAACTTTTTCGTTATTGATTACATATACTATACAAGATAGTTTAATTAAACAAAAAAAATGAAAAAGATACTTACTCCAATAATATTTGTCTTTCTGCTTATACTTGCTTTTAGCGAGAGCCAAGCTGCATGGAGGCAAAATTTTAATATGCCGAGTGATTTCATCAACAAAACTTATCTTGATGTTTTCTTTCTACCGTCCAATCCTCAATACGGATGGATTTGCGGGTTTGAAAGTCGAATTTTGCGAACCACAAATGGTGGGAAATCGTGGCAGGGCATGAGAGTAGATAGCGTAATAAGCCAAAATATTCAATTGGAAAGTATTCATTTCGTAAATGAAATTATCGGCTATGCATCCGGTCCTGACCTTTCCTTTCCGGGAAATAATGTTTCATACTTGTTGAAATCATTAGATGGCGGAGTTACGTGGAAATCTGTAACTCCACCCGGTGCAACCAATCTTTGGGGAACTTATTTTGTTGACGAAAATATTGGCTTTGTTGTTGGCGGAGGGTGCCTTGACTCACAGATGTTTTGGAAAACGACAGATGGCGGAGCAGATTGGAAATATGTCAGATATTTTGAACCACTATCAAAGATGTCAGATATAATAGTATATCCTGATGGTACAGGTTTCGGAGCCGGAAGTGGCGCATTGTGGTTTACTACTGATATGGGAGAATCGTGGGCTATACTATCACGCACCGGAGATATTGATTGGCACGAAGAAATTACACATAGAGGGCTAACCCACTTCCTCCCGTATTCCAAAGGCTGCGACGGCGACAATAGTATTGGGTATGGTGGCGTTGCTTATACTACTGATGGTGGTGATACCTGGAATCGATATTCTACACAAGAACCTATGTACGGAACTTTTCTTCATGACGAAAAGAGAGGGTGGGGTGCAGGTTTCAACAGGGCAGTGATTTATACCGAAGATGGAGGTGAAAATTGGGTCTATGATAATTGCGGGATTCCTGCGGGAGCCAATCTTGACGACATTTGGTTTATTGATGATACTACCGGATGGGTTGTCGGTGATGGCGTTTACGAGTATTTTGTACCTATTTACCCAAAACCATTTATTACAGCGCTGACCGATACTGTTATTTGCAAAGGACAAGCAGTTATACTTACCTTAGACGAAGAATACGAGCGTATTCAATGGTCAACAGGTGAATTTGGCAAAACAATTTATGCTACAGAGGAGGGCGAATACTACGCTACAATTTTTGTTGACTCAATTTGTTACGTTGGCGTCACAAATACTATCAGAGTCTCTCATTTCCCCAGAACTGACTTTGCACTTTCTGTTGCAGGAAACAAAATCCCCTGTGAAGGAGATTCTGTCGAAATCTCGATTTCAGGCATTTTAAATAGTCATCGTTGGGATGACGGTACTAGTACGCCGACATTCACAGTAACCGGCTCGGGTACTTATTATGTAACTGTAGTTGATACCAATAATTGTGTATATTCAGATTCTATTCAAATTCAATTCAATCCTCTTCCCGAACCAACAATCGAATTGAGCAGAACTCGAAATATCTGCATTGGCGATACGATAACACTTTATGCAAGTGACGGGCATGTAGATTATTACTGGTACAAGGATGACGATACTGAACATTTCTCTCGCGAGAAATCGGTCATTGTATCCGAAAGTGGCTTGTATTATGTTGTAGCGACCAATGAATTTGGTTGTCCCGGAATTTCCAACAAAATTGATGTCTTTTTCAGAGATGAAACTGATGCCTTGGAGTTTTCATTCGCTTTGGCAAATGAATTCGAGATTGACACCACTCATTACCAAAAAGTTCGATGCGGAGTTTTGGAAATTACAAATCTCTTAGATGAGAGTGTCGTGCTCAATGATTTATATTTCTTTCGCAATATTGCATTTTCGTCGCCATTGACACAATTCCCAATCATAATCGGTGCAAATTCGACTGAACAAGTCAAGGTTTGCTTCTCGCCATTAGTACTTGGATTTGATAGAGACACAATTTTGATTGTTGATAATTGCTCAGACCGTATTATTAAATTAGTATCATATGGTACAATGTCTAATGCTTCGAGCAATTCGAGATGTGATGTTCCGCTATATTTCACACCTTTGGAGCTCGGCGGCAAATATCTTTACATTAGCGATGCTTACCCAAATCCTGCATCAAGTATGGTGTCGCTTGATTATCAATACGAAGAGGATTCAAATTCCAAATCTATGATTCAAGCATCAGTCACAGATATTTACGGAAATGATTTGGCAAGCGGAAATATTGACGTAGAATTTGAAGTCACCGACGAAGAAGGATATTTTTCTTTAGGTAAAATCAAATTCGATACATCGCATTTGAACACGGGTTTTTACTTCATCAAAGTCATCACAAATTATCATATCGAATTACGAAAAGTCATGATAAGCAAATAATCCTTATTTTTGCCTCATTAGAGAGAGCAATGAATTGATAAAGAAGATTTGTTTTATAGGATTATTCGATGCCAAAACCGACGGGCGTTCGCTAAATATGGCTCAAGCGCTTGCTCGATTAGGACACGAAGTCACAATTGTTAATACAGGTGATACCACCACGAGTAAAATTATTCGCGATAGTGGGTATTCTTGTATTAATATAGCTGTTGATTTACGTCGCAAATTGCGCTACATCTGGCTTGACTACCAACGTGAAGTAATAAGCAAACTCAAACGATACAAATTTGATGTCATTCTTGCTTGCGATGTATATTCGCTTGGTGCAGCATCCAAACTTACTAAGGTGATGAAATCTATGCTTGTGTATGATTCGCGCGAGATTTATTCCGCTTTGGGTAGTTTGCGAGGAAAGGATTTGCAGCAATATTTCATCACTCTTAATGAAAGTATGAATCTCAAACGAGTGAGCAAAATCATTGTCTCGGGAAACTTAGACTCAGAATATCTCAAAAAAAGTCTGACTTCAAAAGTTCCTTACTACACTGTTATGAATTTGCCTTATTCTCGCCCCAAAATTGAAAGCAATATAATACGCGAAAAATTCAATTTAAGCAAGGACACAAAAGTTGTCCTATATCAGGGAATGCTGATGAAGGGACGCGGTTTGTTAAACGCAATCCAAGCAGTTGCTCAAATTGAAAATACAGTGCTATGCATTATGGGAGTCGGGAGTTATCGACACGAAATCCAAAAATTTATCGAAAAAAATAATTTCCAAGATAAAGCTTTCATTGCCGACCCTGTCCCTTATGGCGAATTACACCTTTGGACGTGCTCGGCAGATACCGGAATACTGCTGTTCGAGCCTGTAAGCAAATCATATCAGTTAGCTCTGCCGAATAAACTTTTCGAGTATTGCATGGCAGGAATTCCTTCTGTAGCAACTGATTTGCCCGCAATCAGACAAGTCACCGATACAGACAAAATTTCGCTCTTAGTTGGCAAAGAATTAATCATATCCGAAATAGCAACCGCTATCAAACAAACGTTCGACACCGATTTCCGCAATGAATTCAATTCCAATTATTCAAAATATTCATCAAAGTACTGTTACGAAACTCAATATGACACAATTAATGAAATTTTCGATATATGATACATTTTTTGATTTTACTCCAACAAGTAATCGCATCTTCAACCCATATAGTTGCTAAAGGGCTTACTTTTGGTGTTACTCCGGCAGTAGTTTTGTTTTATAGAGCGGCTATTTCTTGTCTTGTTTATATTGTTTGGATGTCATTCAAGCGCAAAGAGATTAGAAAAATTGACCGCAAAGACATAAAATATATTATCATGCTCGGTGTGTTAAACATACCGCTAAATCAGTTCCTGTTTCTGAATGCTATTAGCATGACTACGGCACCCAATGTATCACTTGCATATGCTCTTACTCCGGCTTTTGTGTTTGTGATTGCAGTCATTTTCCTTGGTGAGCGAATGAATATGCTGAAAACCACTGGAATAGTCCTTGCCATTACAGGAGCAGTGATTTTGCTGTCTGAGAAGGGTTTCAATTTCACTTCTGACGGTTTCAAAGGAGATTTGCTTGCATTATCGGCAAGTTTTGCATGGGCATTATACACGATTTTAGGAAAAAAAATCACAAGGAAATATGGTGCGATATATGCTACTACTCTTTCGATGGTAACCGGTTTCATTTTTTATATACCGATTTTCTTTCTTTTACCCGGAAATAATGATTTAACCGCCGAACTGACTCAGATGAACTTGCTTGGTTTTGTTTACTTGGGAGCTGTTACATCGGGAATCGGATATGCAATTTGGTATTATGCCCTGACAAAAATCGATGCCTCGAAACTCGCTGTGTTTAATAATTTACAGCCCGTTTTGACAGCTGCTTTGGCATTTTTTATTTTCGATACACCGATTACTCTATATTTCATAGGTGGTGCGGTTACTGTGATTACGGGAGTCGTTTTGACTCAAAAGGGATAATGTACTATTAATTAATAATAATGGATGTAAATTTGCGTCTTAAACATTTTTTTGGTGATAATGGAAATTTATGACAAATAAGAGCTCCTACAGCTACGAGGAATTAATCAAATCTGCCAACGGCGAACTGTTTGGTAAGAATTTCGGTAAATTACCATTACCAAATATGTTGATGATGGATAGAATCACACACGTATCCGATACCGGAGGCAAATATGGCAAAGGCGAACTTATTGCCGAACTTGATATCAAGAAGGATTTATGGTTTTTTGGTTGCCATTTCAAAGATGATGCCGTTATGCCCGGTTCGCTTGGATTGGACGCCCTATTCCAATTGACAGGTTTTTATCTGACACATATGGGTTTCGAAGGCACAGGACGTGCTTTGGGATGCGATGCTGTCCGATTTTTCGGTCAAGTTTTGCCCGAAAACAAACTTGTAACCTACGTTATTGATGTCAAAAGAATTATAAATTTGAAACTTACAATGGTTATTGCCGATGGCAGAGTAATTGTTGACGGCGAGGAAATCTACACTTGCGATTCAATCAGAGTCGGTCTGTTCGAAAAGGAACAAGTTTGAGGTGAATAAAAAATCAGAATTGTCCGCCGAGATTGTTCGCATCTTTAGTGAAGAGATTAAATCGCTTCAAGATGCATTAGAAAAAATTGATGACAATTACGCAGACGCCGTCGAACTGATTTCAAATTCACACAAAGTTGTACTCTCAGGTGTCGGCAAATCGGGTCTAATCGCACGAAAAATCGGCGCCACACTATCCAGCATCGGAGTATCATCTACATTCTTGCATCCCGTCGAAGCACTTCACGGCGACATTGGTTTAGTCCAAAAGGACGACGTTGCCATTCTGCTTTCAAAGAGCGGTAGTACTGAAGAAATCGTTAGATTGGTGCCATATCTTAAAATGCGCCAATGCAAAATCATCTCCATTGTCGGCAACACGAACTCCTTTCTTGCCAGGATTTCGGATATTGTTTTAGATGGCTCTGTCGTAAAAGAAGCATGCCCTTTTAATTTAGCACCTACTTCAAGTTCGACTCTTGCAATGGTAATCGGTGATGCGTTGGCTATGGCTGTGATGAAAAGCCGCAAAACAAGTTTGGAAGATTTTTCGAGACTTCATCCTCTTGGGCAAATCGGAAAGAATATCACGGTCAAAGTTGCTGATGTGATGCATACTGAAAAAAATATTCCATTTATCAAGCCGCAATCATCATTCCGAGACGCATTGATTGAAATATCGAACAAAAAACTCGGGTGCGTTTGTGTAGTTGACGATGAAAACAAATTGCTCGGAATAATTACTGATGGCGACGTTAGGAGAATTTTGCACAAAAATGAAAATCTTCAAGGGCTCATTACCGAGTCTGTCATGACTAAAAAGCCTATAAGCATCAACCCTGAGGCTTATCTGCACGAAGCTTTGGCTGTAATGGAAAACAGAAATAGCGAAATAAACGTTTTGCCTGTGGTTTCAGATTCAGGCGAAGTAATGGGAATAATCAGATTGCACGATATAATCAAAGGTGCCGGCTGATTATTGTGGTGATTCGTCACTTTCTTCTCTGTTGAAAATATTCTTATCAGAATCAATTTTAGATTCCTCTATCATTTTCGGCTTTTTCTCAACAGTATCGGGAGCCTTCTTACGGGTTGCTTTTCGAGTCAAAGTTGTATCTTTAAAATCCATCGGATTGATAATTTCCGTCATAGTTATTTTGATATTCTTGACAACTGAGCCTGGTTTGCCGAATGCCGGCAACAATTGATTGTTTCTATAAAATTGAATTGCTCCTGCATTACCTTGGTCAAGAACGAAATATTTTGAAGCAGACCAGCGCTCCTCGTGTCCGGGTCGCATCAAAATTTCGATAATTTGCTTACCGTCAATCAAAAGCCTTATCCATGCCGAATCTTTTGCTTTTGCAGTCAATACTAATGAATCTGCTTTTTCGAAGTATGAAAACAAACTGCTTGGTTTTTCACCGGATACAACTGCCGTATCTGCATTTTGTATGAAGTCCGTATTATGCCTAAATCCATTGCCGGATAATGATGTGATAGTGAAATATATCGCTGCCACAACAATAATTGCTAATAGCGAAATCAGGGCATAATTATAAAATACTTTTTTATCTCGTCGTTCGATGTTTTTTTTCTTAAAAATCTCAGCAAAATTTGCGACTTCCGGATTTACATGCGGCTTTGGCGTAGCAGCTACGGGTGCACTTTCTTTGAATTCAGGGGATTTGGCTTTGTCGGTCTCTTGCTTTGGAGCATTCGGCGCTTCTTTTACAAGTTCAGCTTTTGATATATCGATTTTGAGAGTAGTAGCGAGAGTTTTGAGAAAGGAGTTCATGTAAACTTCAGGCATTACTGAGTAATTTTCGGCTTCGATAGCTTCAATTATATGAGTCCGAATTTTGGTTCGTTCACTAAGGTCTTTGATGCTTAAGTTTTGCTTACGTCTCGCATCCGATATTTGCTTGCCTATGTTTCTCATTTATACAATTTTTAAAGAACTCTCAAAATTTACCATAAAAACATCTTAACAATATATTAAAAATTATTTAATTTCCAAAACAATTTGTGCTAAATTAACACATTCAGTACAATTCTAATTCATATATTTGTATATCAATAAAAATACTTTATGAAAATATCAAATATCATACCATAAAATTAAAATATGAACACAATCCGATTTCATTTCATCTTAAAGGCAATTCTAATCTTTCTTATTAGTTGTAATTACATTAACGCCCAAACAGATTCGACTGACCTAACTACTTCAACATCAGGTAATGACTCTCTACAAGTAGATTCCTGCGACCCATACGCTCATTTGCCGAGAATTGATATTAAAGATTTTATGATAGCCGACAACCCAAGATATACATTTACAGGCGAGCTTCCATTCCTCGAAACTAATATCAGACCTGTTAGGGCGGCGATTGCCGGCGGTATTGTTGGTACATTTTATGTCACTCAGCATATAATTCAAGTCAATACCATTTGGGCAGAAACCGGGAAATTCAGATTCATCGAAGACGGGGACTACGCTCTTTATAGCGACAAACTCGGTCATTTTTACGGAACTTATCTCGCTTCATCACTATATACAGAATTGTTTTTGTGGTCCGGATTCAGCTATGATGCCTCGGTTTTATGGGGTTCGATAATGGGAATTGCTTATACGGCTTATGTAGAAATCATGGATGGATTTGCTGCTGATTGGGGATTTAGCCCTTCGGATTTTTACTCAAATTCTGCAGGTGTAGCATTTCATTTATTGCAACACTATGTGCCGTTTTTTCAGAATTTCACTCCAAAATTTATCTATATTCCTGCAGATTGGCACGGTGAACGCAAAAGGCAGCCATCATCGATGTTTATAGATGATTACAGTTCACACTCACTTTTCATGTCAATAAATGTAGAAAATATTTTGCCTAATAATTTGAAACCGTATTGGCCCGATTGGTTGCAACTAAGCGTAGGTTATTCAGCACGAAATCTGTGTGTTCCAAATGACTATGATTGCAACTATAATGATAGCAAGTATTATAATGATTGGTTAGCGGGAAGTCCTCGATACATCATAGCTCTTGACTACGATTTTGTCAAACTTTTGCCCGATGGACCGCCTTTCTGGAATTGGTTCAAACAAGCACTGAATCATGTCAAATTCCCTGCTCCGGCTATTGAATTTGGCAACGGAACAAGATTTATGCTCCTTTATCCATTTTTGAAGCTAAATTAAGCCCCATAGCATACTTTTTTGTATCTTTGTATTCTTTAAAATGAATATTAAATGTATAAATGGGTTTGGTTTGGCTGACGCAAAAATTATAAATACAAATGACAAAGCTACTGAAGCAATCGTGGATAAAAATGAAGTAAAGAAGGTCGGGACTACAATGAGTGTAGTTATTCCGGTATTGCAAGAGGAGAAAATACTCGAAAAACACTTGACAATTTTGAAAGAATTTCAGAGTAAATTTGGATTTGAAATCATTGTCTCTGACGGTGGTTCGACTGACGAAACTGTTGCAATCGCAAAAAAGTATGCCGATAAAGTCGTTGTGCATACCGGCGAAAAAAGGCAAACTATAGCCGAAGGTCGGAACATGGGTGCCAAAGCAGCAAGTTCGGACATTCTCGTTTTTTTGAATGGCGATTCAATTCCTGTGGATTGCCAATCTTTTTTCACTGCAATTATTGATTTCTCCAAAAAACGTGGGAAATATGCCCGATATAGTGCTTTGGCTTGTAAAGTTAGTTCATTTCCCGAAGAAGAATTATTGAAAGATAGGATTTTTTATGCCATCCACAACAATTATGTTTGGTTTTTGAATATAATCGGTTTGGGGATGGGACGTGGCGAATGCCAAATAATAAGAAAGGAAGTTTTTGAAGCTGTGGGTGGTTTTAACGATAAAATTATTGCCGGCGAGGATTTTGATTTATATCATCGGATTTCAAAAATCGCTAAAATCAAATATGACCCGATAATCAGTGTGCACGAATCGCCACGACGATTCAGGAAATATGGCTATATCCGCACTATTACGATTTGGCTGATTAATTCTTTGAGCGTCTGGTGGTTTGGCAAGTCATTTTCAAGGGAATGGGAAACCGTCAGATAAAATAAAATTTTTCATTCTTTCCAATTCGTTTCTTAAATTTATATTATTGAAATTTACACTATTCGAATCAAATTATGAAAAAAGGTTTAGGATTCTGCCTTGGTGCTTCGTCAGTATCTGTTGCCATTGTCGAGTATAATGGCAAGGGGTTTGAGGTGGAGCAATCTTTGTCAATATTCCATCAAGGCGACCCTAAAGCAATTTTCACAAACTTGCTCGAAAAATATTACCAAAATGATATGAGTATCGTTGTTACAGGACGAAAATTTCGCTCATTGGTAGCATTAGAAACTATTTCAGAGCCCGAAGCAACTGAGACAGCATTCTTAGAGTTAATCCCCGAACATCATGATTTTACCGGAATCGCATCGCTCGGTGGCGAGACTTTTTTGGCTTATACACTCGATAACGAATGCCGAATCAATAATGTAGTAGCGAAAAATCAATGCGCCTCAGGCACGGGTGAATTCTTCCTCCAACAAATCAAACGCATGGATTTGACTGTTGAAGAAACCATCGAAATTGCCAAAGATGCCAATCCATACAAAGTTTCGGGGCGTTGCTCAGTTTTCTGCAAATCCGATTGCACTCATGCTTTGAACAAAGGTACCCCAAAATCTGAAGTGGCAGCCGGTTTGGCATATATGATTTCCGAAAAAATTGACGAGTTATTGAATAAAGTTCCAAAGGGAAAAATCTTGATTCTTGGCGGTGTAACTCGCAACTCAGTTGTAATGAATTTTGTCAAAGCATCTCATCCGAATATTATTGTCCCGAAAAATGCCGATTCATTTGAAGCAATTGGTGCAGCAATTTATGGAATCAAAAAAGACATCAAACCATTAAGTTCGCTTGAAAATATCATAATCGAAAAAAGTTCTTCTTTCTCATATCATCAAGCCCTTGAAAATTTCGCCAATAAAGTTACATTCAAACCATCGAAACGCTCGAAAGCAATTTCCGGTCAGCGCTGCATCTTAGGCTTAGATGTTGGCTCCACTACGACTAAAGCGGTTGTCATTTCCGAAGACGGTGCCGAAATACTCGCCGATGTTTATCTCTACACAAATGGCAATCCCATTGCAGCATCACGAGAATGTTACTCTCGTTTGATGCAACAATTACCCGATGATATCATGATTGTCGGTATCGGTACAACCGGCTCTGGCAGGCAAATATCGGGCATTCATGCACTGACCGAAGGCGTCGTAAATGAAATTGTTGCTCATGCAACTGCTGCCGTATTTTTCGATGACGAAGTTGATACTCTCTTTGAAATTGGCGGACAAGATGCAAAATACACTTACATCGTAAACAAAGTCCCTGCCGATTATGCAATGAATGAGGCTTGTTCCGCCGGTACAGGCTCATTTATAGAGGAATCGGCTTACGAAACTTTAGGCATAAAAGTAACTGAAATCGAATCAATTGCCATGAATGGCATGAAACCTCCCAATTTCAGCGACCAATGCGCAGCATTCATCAGTTCGGATATTAAAACAGCCTTGCAAGAAGGCATAAGCAAAGATGATATTGTGGCAGGTTTGGTGTATTCGATTTGCTTGAATTATGTAAATCGAGTCAAGGGCAACCGCACTATCGGCAAAAAAATATTCATGCAAGGCGGCGTATGCTATAATAAGGCGATTCCCATTGCAATGGCAGCTTTGACAGGCGCCGATATCATCGTTCCGCCCGACCCGGGCTTGATGGGTGCTTTCGGAGTAGCACTTGTTGTTCGTGAAAGGCTCGCTCTTGGTCTGATGGACGAAGGACAATTTGATTTGCAATCTCTTGCCGGTAGGGAAGTGTCATACCGCAAACCCTTCATATGTTACGGTGGCAAGGAAAAATGTGACAGACGATGCTCGGTAAATATCATCGAAATTGAAGGCAGAAAACTTCCATTTGGTGGTGCTTGCAACAAGTATTATAATCTAAAGGGCGAACAAAGCTTCGATTACGACAAATATGATTATGTCAAAAGGCGCCATTTGTTGACTTTCGATGTGTTTGCTCCTGAACGTCAACTTGGGGAAAATCCCAAACGCGTCGGGCTGAATGCGTCTTTCCATACTTTCACTTTGTATCCGCTATTTTATAATTTTTTCAATTTATTGGGCTTTGAAGTTGTAATGCCCAATGAGATTGATAGCGAAGGCATTGAGCGGGAAAATACTTCATTTTGCTATCCGGCACAGCTTTCATTGGGATTGTTCAAAAATCTGATTGACAAAGCCCCTGACTTTTATTTCGTACCAACAATTCTTGAGATGCTTGTTGACGACAGCGAATACCAACGTTTGGATTTCAATTGCACTTGCGTTTTTGTTAGCGGCGAGGCAATGTATTTGAAACAGGCTTATAAGGATTTGATTTCCGACAAAAGAATCTTATCGCCCAATTTGAATTTTGGAAATGGTTATCTCAAGGAATTAAAGCATTTCGTTCAAATTGGTTTGGACTTGGGCGTAAGTGCCAAAGCAGCCGAAAAGGCATATTTAGATGCTATCGAAATGCAAAATAGTTATCAAAATGAGCTACTGAATTTGGGCAAGGAAGCTCTTGAAGAGATTTATTCCAAGCCCGATAATTTAGCGATAGTATTGGTCGGTCGCCCGTATAATGCTTTTACCGACATTGCCAATAAAGGCATTCCACGAAAATTCGCTTCACGCGGGATTTATGTTTTGCCAAATGATATTTTCGATTTGCACGATGACAAAGTGGACGACCATATGTATTGGGAAGGTGGCAAGAAAATTCTCAAATCTGCAAAATTTATCAAGCGTGATGACAGGTTGTTCGCAACATATATTTCCAATTTTTCCTGCGGACCGGATTCGATGATTTTGTCATCATTCCGCGAAATCATGGGGACAAAGCCATCTTTGACATTAGAACTCGACGGTCACACTGCCGATGCAGGAATCAACACAAGGATTGACGCTGCAATTGACGTAATTAAGAATTATATCAAATTGAAATCCAACATCAGCGACCCCGATAATAGTGATTTCGTATCTGCTGATGTAGAATTCGGCAAAGATGGGAATTATTATATCACTTCCGATGGCGAACGAATCCAAATGAGTGACCCGAGAGTGAAAATCCTGATTCCTTCGATGGGGGATTTGAATTCGGAAATGTTCGCTGCTGCATTCCGAAGTTTGGGTTTCAATGCTCAAGCTTTGCCACCCTCAAATCCTGATATAATCAAATATGGCAAAGCAGTTTCAAGCGGAAAAGAATGTTTGCCATTGATTATTTTGGCTGGCTCGCTCTCAGATTACATCGAGAACCAAAAGAAGGAAGAATATGTCGCATTTTTCACTGTGGAAGGTGCCGGAAATTGCCGATTAGGACAATATCCTGTATTTTTGAGGCAGTTGATTAAATCAAAAAAATGGCGAAACGTCACCCAAATCACTTTGATGAATGAAGACGGATTCGCAGGTTTCGGTTCAAAATTTGCAATGAGAGCCATCCAAGCAATTATGATTGGCGATGTGTTGGATGATGTTCGCTCTGCAATTATGGCATATGCGAAAAATCCAGCTCTCGGAGTTGAAGTGTTTGATAGCGAATTCAAAATAGTCAGCGAAGGATTTGAACGAGACCCCGATAATATTTACACTTTGTTGGAGAATTTTGCGGAAGTAATTCACGAAAAAGTGCCGATTGAGACACCGATTGAAAAAGCTCGTTACGTAGCTTTACTTGGAGAAATCTACGTTCGGCGAGACTTGTTTTCGCATAAATATTTGAATGAAATTTTTGCCAAAAAGGGATTCGTTCTCAAAATCGGCTACATCAGCGAATGGATTTACTACGTTGATTATTTGCTGAAAATCGGATTGCTCGAACCGGAAAATTCGTTTCGGAAAAAATTGGAACGAGAAATTCGACATTATTTCATGCGTTCGGCTGAGAAAAAAATCAAAAAAGCATTGTCTAAATCGGGTTATTACAAATATTCATTGACTGAGATTAAGCCACTGCTCGAACATAGCAAGCATATAATCCCATTGGATTTCAAAGGAGAACCGGGATTGACATTGGGCATTTCGATGTACGAAACATTAGAAAAATACTGCGGCATAATCAATCTTGGTCCTTTTGGATGTATGCCGACTCGATTTACCGAAGCAGTTTCAATTCCGGAAATGACCGTGGAAAGGAAAATAGCCGTTCGGAATGAGGTAGAGCCGAATTTCAAGCTATCGTCGCTATTTAACGGGAAAATGTCTATTCCTTTTTTGACAATAGAGGTGGACGGAAACGTCTTTCCTCAAGTTATTGAAGCGAGATTGGAAGCATTTACTTTGCAAGCAGAGCGAACTGCACAAATAATGGAAGCTGCCAAAAATGGGAAAAAATCATGAGCGAATGCAACAGAGCTACTTTTAAAATTCACGGACATGTCCAAGGTGTGGGCTATCGTTATTTCGTGCAACGCAACGCATTAGAAATGGGTTTGAAAGGTTATGTGAAGAATTTATACGACGGCACCGTCGAATGTGTGGTCGAATCCGATTTGCAAACAATTGAACTTTTCAAAAGCATTCTAAAACGAGGAAGCTCACGTTCGCAAGTGACAAGTATCGAAATGATACTCTCGGAATGTAAGAATAATCACAATTCATTCGAGATAAATTGAAAAAATTAGCTCATATAAATTTTTTTCTATTGTGTTTACTTTCCCTGATTGGGTTTGTATTTGCTATTCCTACTTCGATTTTTGCCCAAAATAAACAAGCCCACTCGCTACCAACGAAAGATGAATTATATCCCAAAATCACATTAGTGTTAAGTGGTGGCGGTGCCAGAGGTGTAAGCCAAATTGGTGTACTGAAAGCCCTCGAAAAGCATAATATTAAAATTCATTCAATCACCGGGACGAGTATCGGTGCGATAATTGGCGGATTGTATGCAACGGGTAATACAGCAGATGAGTTGATGGATTTGATTATTGATTATGATTGGAATCGAATAGTTGCTCTTAAGGAATCCGGCAATCGAAGCGATTTATTTTTCGACCAAAAAGAGTTATTCGACCGCAAATTAGTTACAATGAAATTTAATAATTTCCGCTTTACACCGCCTCAGGCTATCAATTCGGGTTCGGGTTTTGATTCATTCATCCAAAGTATGATTTGGAGCTCGCCTTATATGCCGACCACGAATTTCGATTCATTGAAATATCCACTCAGAATAATTGCGACCGATTTGGCGGCAGGCAAGTCAATATCGTTGAAAAGTGGCAATTTAGCGAGAGCAATCAAAGCGAGCGCAACAATTCCGCTTCGCTTTCCGGCAGTCAGAATTGATTCGATGGTTTTAGTTGACGGTGGAATTTTGGCAAATATTCCCGTCAAATCTGCATTAGAATTTAATCCCGATTTGATTATCGCGGTAGATGCTTCATCGCCATTATTACAAAGTTTCGATTTGGTGAATCCTTGGAATATCGCCGACCAGGCAATCTCTACAGCAATGAAAAAAATATCCGACGATGAAATGTTGCTCGCAGACTTTGTATTAAGCCCGAAACTTGATGACAAAAAAAATACGGATTTCACCGATTTGGAAATTACTGCAGAACTCGGCTACATAGCTGCAATGGATTCAATCCAAAGCATTATCAGTAAAATTGAGAAAATCAAATCAGCAAAATTAGATAGCCTTGCGAAATCTATATTTGGCAATGTTTCTGAAGCTAAGATTCGCTTAAAAGGCTTCGATTCGGAAGATTCACAATTAATTGTCAGCCAAAATGATGAGCAATTACGTAATTTGCGTAACGCATTATACATAATGTATAATCAGGAATCATTCGCCAAATATAAATCATTTGCAGTCCAAATCAACGGCGATGAAGTCCAAATTCAAGCGGAAAAAAATCCGGAAATCAATGTTATTCAAATCAAAGTCAATCCGGGTTACTTATCAATCGCCGATACTTTGTCATTGCTTTTGGGCGAAAAATTTATCGGGCAAGGATTTGATAATGAGATGAAATATCAAATTTTCGAATATGCTTCAGAACTAATGAATCAACTCAATTTCCCTATGTCAAAAATTATTAATGTTTCCATGCTTCATAACATTTTGATGCTTGAGTGCAACCTTGGAATTATTGATGATATAATCATAAGCGGAAATAAACAAACTGCATCATATCTGATTGACCGAGATTTGAAATTTCAAAAAGGTGAGCTTATAACACCTGAAAATATTATTGAATCAAGTGAAAACTTGCAATTTAATAACCTATTCGAGGACGTTGATATTTACCCGTCTATCGACAATCATGGCAATATGCACATGAACGTTCATGTTCGCGAAAGCGGGACTCAAACAATTAGTATCGGCGGCAGAGTTGATAACGAACGAAATGCACAAGTAGGCTTAGATTTGCTTCAAGATAATATTTGGAATACCGGTGCCGGATTTTTGATTAGGTTTGCGATGGCAAATTCTTTTCTCGTAACGGAATTATCACTCACAAATCCACGCTTTTTCAGGACTTATCTGACTACATCTTTTATTGCATATTACAATAGAATCAACAGGAATAGTTTCTCGCCGAAAGAAGTAAATCAACCCAATAGATTTTCGAATATCCGAACTCGAGATATGGTCGAGGAAGACATTGGTCTGTCAGCTCTAATAGGAATGCAACTCGAAAGACAGGGGCGATTATATGTTCAAATGCGATACGAGAAGCAACGATTTTATAAAATGCCTGATGTCATTCCCGATTTTTATACTATCTCGACAATTAAATTCGGTACTGTTTTCGACAATCGTAAATCACTCGATTTCCCGACTGAAGGCAGAGTTATAGATGTATCGCTCGAAACAAATTTGCTACCTGTTACTGAAGCGGTGGCTTTTTCAAAAGCTTTATTCAGCTACTCTTCAAACAGGTCAATTGCAAATCATACTCTAAACACGACTCTGACATTCGGAGTTGCAGACATTACTGTTCCTTACCCCGAATTTTATTCGCTCGGTGGTGAAGATTCATTCTTTGGAATGTTCGAAGATGAAGAACGCGGACGGCAACTATTTCGAGGTTCAGTCGGGTATCGCTACTTGATGCCTTTTCAAGTCTTTTACGATACTTATCTAACTTTTCGGTATGATTTTGGCTCAACTTGGCTGATACCCGAAGATGTAAAATTTAGCTCTTTCAAGCACGGCGTTGGCAGCACTATTGCATTAGATTCTCCACTTGGTCCTCTTAAATTCAGCATTGGTAGGAGCTTCTTTTTCCGAAAGTCTCCGGATAGAGTCTTTTGGGGCGATACTCATTTTTATTTCAGTCTGGGTATGAGAGTAATCTAATGAACATCATTACCATTTTCGGCAGTGGCACTTTACGATACGATGATAAAAGCTACGTATATGCCACTGAACTTGGATTTGCCTTAGCCCAAAGCGGTTTCGATATAGCAACCGGCGGATACGGCGGTATAATGGAGGCAGTTCACAAAGGTGCTTCTGCATTTGATACACGGCGAATAGGAGTGATTACTAAAGATTTTAAAGATAAACAAGCAAACCCCTTTGTCACCGAAATCATTAAAACAAAAGACTATTTAGAACGTTTGAAATCTTTGGTAGAAATTGGCTCTGCGTATATTGTATTTGACGGGTCGTGGGGAACTATGCTCGAAATTGCTACTGTTATCGCATTGACAGACAGAAAATTGATACGCCCTAAAGCATTGATTTGTGTCGGCGATAAATGGCAAGCAATAATTGACGCTATAGAAAGTGGCAATAGGCAGTCATGTACAAATATAATCTATGAAAAGAGGGTCGAAAATATAATTTCATTATTAAAAGAACATGTGGCAAATAATAAATAGAATTTCAAAATTAGTTCAATCTAACAGCATCAAAAGCAGTGATTCTTACAAAATTCTAAATCAAGAAGATGAAGAACTGAAACGAATTATTGATGAATTGAACAATAAGAAAGAATCAGACAAAAAAAGTGAGAATACATCTAAGAGCAGCAATATCAGCGATGATGTGAAAAATGCTTTTGCCGAACTTGGAGTGCCTCCCAATGCCGATTCTGCAACTATTAAATCCGCATACCGTTCTAAAATGAAAGAATTTCATCCCGACCGATTTGTGAATTTGGATAAGGACTTACAGGAAAAGTCCCGCAGAAAGTCGCAAGAACTGAACTCTGCCTATGATATATTGGAAAAAGCAGGATTTGTAAAATGAAAATAGATTTCAAAGATATTGCTCTAATACTGTTTGCTTCGATAGCTATCGCTATTGCCTATAACTTCTCCAAGCCGAAACCACTGCCTTGGATTTGGGAACCCAAAGAGATTAAAGTTTTGAGCGACGAAGACGTATTCGGCAATATGGAACAATCAAAAGAACACACTAACAATGATTTGAATGATGCCACAATCACTGAGCCCGAGACTTTTCAACCAAATGAAGAAAAATTAGTTGATGACAAAATAGCTGAAAATAAAATTGAAGTTGCTGAATCCAAAAAAGCAGTCGTTGAAAAGGATAAGGAATCATTGGATTCGGAATTACCGAAAAATACCGAATTGACGGTGACTTATGAGCAGATGAAAAAAATTATCAATAATCCAGATTTCATAATTATTGATGCGCGAAGTCCTGAAATGTATGCTAAAAGCAAAATCGGAAAAGCTATAAATATATTTCCTTACGATGAAGAAGCAGTCTTTATGCCTAAAATTCTTGATTTGCCGACCAATAAGCGGATTGTAATTTATTGTGATGGCGGCAATTGCGATTCGAGCCACAAATTAGCAGAAGCGATTAAAACTTTTGGCTATAAAAATGTATTTATATATTCCGGTGGGTGGGATGATTGGTCAAAACATCAGGGGCAAGAATAGTTTATGGATAGCTACTACAACGAAGGTTCATTAGTTAGTGAGATAAAAAAAGCATTCTCAATTATCGGAAACTCTTACGAAATAGACAATGCTGTCAGATTACTCATTCAAGCTGCTCCTACAGATTTGAGCCTATTAATCACAGGAGAAACAGGCACAGGCAAAGAAGTTTTTGCCAACGCTGCTCATGGATTATCAAAACGCAAGAGCAAACCTTTTGTGAGTGTTAATTGCGCTGCAATTCCGGAAACCTTGCTCGAATCAGAGCTTTTCGGACACGAGAGAGGTGCATTTACCGGAGCCGTTGACCAGCGAATCGGATTTTTTGAAACGGCAAACAAAGGGACAGTCTTTTTAGATGAAATTGGCGAAATGCCAATCGGGACGCAATCAAAATTATTAAGAGTGCTCGAATCCGGCGAATTTACTCGCCTTGGCTCCTCGCAAACCAAAAAAGTTGATGTCAGAATCATCGGAGCTACAAATAAAGACTTGAACAGAGCCTCTGCCGAAGGAAAATTCCGTTCCGATTTGTTTTATCGACTCAATACTGTGCATATCGTTTTGCCGCCACTAAGAAACCATGTCCAAGATATTCCGCTTTTAGTAGAGCATTTTGCGCGTAAAACTTGCCAAAAATTAAACCTTCCTTATAAAGGATTTTCTGACGATTCGATGAGCATTTTGAGAAGTCTTCCGTGGCCCGGCAATATACGTGAATTGAAAAATATGATTGAAAAAGTCATTACATTTCATAAAGGCGAACACGTCACCCCCGATATTCTACGTAAATATATTCCGCCGGCACTACCTGCTTTTGAAATCCGAAATATCGAACATGATAATTCTCTGATGAAGCTGAATGAGCCTGAATATACGGGAACTCCTGAGCTATCGCTTATTTTCAGAACCTTGCTCGAGTTAAAAAGTGACCTAACCGAAATCAAACGTTTCATGCACAACGTAGCTGTTCTTATCGAAGATATGAACCGAAAATCGGATTCAGTCAACATGCACTCAGTTGAAGAAGTCAAATCAATCGAAGATTTGATGCAAAATTCTGATGACCTAAATCTTGAGGAATTTGAGAAACAAATCATTCAGTTTGCGATGAAAAAATTCAAGGGAAATCGCCGAATGGTAGCTGAATCATTAGGTATCAGCGTCAGAACCTTGTATAGGAAAATCTCGGCATTTGATTTAGAAAGCGAATTTTAATAAATTTACAAACTAATCAATTCCGGTTTGTCTGAATCGAACCCAAGAAACATGTTTGCTTGCTCGGCAAAATTTGCCGGCAAATCAGTCACATAAAATTTAACATTGGGTTTTTCGATAAATTCTTTGCGTTGCTCTTGCAATTGTCTTGCCTCAGCCAATATCCTTAACGCAGTCACAGAAGCATGCTCACCCGAATCAATCAAAGTCACTTCAGGCATAATTTCCATCAATAATTGCGAAAGCAAAGGATAGTGCGTACATCCCAAAACAAGCGTATCAACGTGAGCATCAATCATATCCCGTAAGTAATCAATGGCAATCAATTTAGCAGAAGGATGTTTCATCATACCTTCTTCAACGATTGGAACAAAAAGTGGGCAAGGTTTTGAAAAAACTTTCAGATTTTTATTGCCGCTCAATTTAACGATTTCATTTTCATATGCTTTGCTCGAAATGGTTGCTCTCGTTCCGATTATCCCGATGCGATTATTTGTGGTCTCCCTCAATGCTGCCGATGACGCAGGCTCAATCATACTTATAACGGGCAGATTCCCCGCATGTTTGCTAACGACGTCTAATGCAACTGACGAGACAGTATTGCAAGCTGCAATTATCAATTTGACGCCTTTCGATACCAAGAAATCAGTACATTCGGCTGCATATTGCTTTACAATCTCAGGTGACTTATTTCCATACGGAACTCTTGCAGTATCGCCCAAGTAAATGTAGTTTTCCTGAGGTAAAAATCGGACTAACTGCTTGAGTACACTCAAACCTCCGATTCCTGAATCAAAAACTCCAATTGGAAGTAAATTATTTTGATTTTTTTCCATTATTTTTCGCTTTTACTTGTTTTTTACGAAACGTTTCCGTAATTTAAGTGTTCTAAAAAATATTATTTACAAAAGTATATGATAAAAATGAATAAACAAATAATCTTAATCTTAACGATTTTATTATTTACTGCTTTTAATGCTAATGCACAATATTGGTTTGGTGCTTACCCGAAATCGCCAAATGAACCCATCAACGAAAACCGTAATTTTTACGAATTCCAGAAAGATTTCAATGATTATTGGGGAGATAAAGAGATTACTCCCGAAACGCCGAGAAACGAAAGAGGCGGCTGGAAACAATATAAAAGATGGGAATGGTTTTGGGAACAACGTGTATTTCCGACAGGAATATTCCCCGAGCCTGATATTTTATGGAAAGAGATTCAAAAACTTAAAGCCAATCGTGGCAAAGATGAAGATAAATTACACAGCTTTAGTTGGGAACAAGTCGGTCCATCAACTTCTGAGGGTGGATATGCAGGATTGGGAAGGCTCAATGCAGTTTTGGAAGACCCCAATTATAATGGTACTTCCAACCAAACAATTTGGGTAGGCTCCGCAAGTGGTGGGCTTTGGAAGACTACTGATGCCGGCACAAGTTGGTCAACAAACACCGACCAACTTTCGACTCTTGGAGTATCTGCAATAGCAATTGACCCGGGAAATACTAATATAATGTATATCGCAACGGGTGATGGTGACTACGGTGATACTTATTCTGTCGGGGTGCTGAAATCTACAGACGGAGGCGCAACCTGGAACACTACAGGTTTGAATTGGACTATTACCCAAACGCGTTCTATTCGTGAAATGAAAATGCACCCAACAAACAGTAGTATCCTATATGCTGCTACGTCAATCGGTGTTTTCAAAACTACAAACGGAGGCACGAATTGGTCTCAGCAATCAATCCCCTTAAATGTAAACTCAGGTTATTGGGACATTGAAATCAATCCGAGTGACCCGAATATTGTTTATGTGTCCACTAATTACGAAATTGCCCGCACCACAAACGGTGGGACAAATTGGTCAATTCTGACAAGTGGATTGCCAAGTACTGCAGCTAATATTTATCGTGTAGAAATGTCGCTGTCACCGGCAAATAACAACCATGTGTTTGCTGTTTACGGCTACTATAATTGGAGCGGTGGCAATAGTTCAAATAATTATGGCTTGTACGGCATTTACGGAACTACAAATGGTGGTACAGGTTGGGATGAAATTACTCGATGGGATAATGACAGTCTTAATTTGCTTGGTTGGAGTTATGAAGCATCTGACAAGGGAGGCCAGGCTTTCTACGATTTGGATATATTAGCAGACAAAAATTCTACTTCTACATTCTTTGTTGGAGGAGTGAACGTTTGGCGGACAACTAATCGAGGTACAGACTGGGATTGTGTTGCTCATTGGTATGGCGGCGGAGGCAATCCGGAGGTTCATGCAGACCATCACCAACTTTATTTTGGTGGTTCAAACAGAATGTATAGCGGACACGATGGAGGTATTGATAGGACTACAAATGGTGGGAATTCGTGGACTTGGATTGGCTCCGGATTAAAAATTACACAGTTTTACCGATTCGGAATTTCTCAAACTGAACCAAATATGCTAATTGCCGGAGCTCAAGATAATGGCACAAAGCAAATGAATGGTACGAGTTGGAGAGATGTTATTGGTGGTGACGGCATGGAGTGTATTGTAAACTACAACAATAGTAATTATATGTACGGCTCCCTCTATTATGGCAGAATATTCCGTTCTACCAATAAAGGCAATAGTTTTCCGGAACTTAATACCCCTAAAAAAACTGGAGATGACAATGGTGCATGGGTTACACCTTATATACTTCACCCTACTAATCCTGAAATTCTATATGCCGGTTATAAAGAAATTTGGAAATCGACTAACCACGGCACTTCTTGGAGCAAGATTTCAAATTTTGGACATAACAGCCGACACACAGTTCTTCATATTTCCGAATCAAACCCTTCATACATCTATGCAGGGTATTCAAGTACATTGAGGCGAACCACAAATGAAGGTTCTTCATGGTCTTCTATTGGTCTGCCTATTTCAAATACGCTGACATACATGGCAATTCATCCCGAAAACCCTGATAAAATTTGGGCTGTTTTTTCGGGATTTTCATCCGGTAAAAAGGTTTACTACTCGTCGAACGGTGGAGCAGGATGGACAAATATTTCGAAAAATTTGCCAAATGTACCTATTAACTGCATTACTTACCAGAAAGATTACAGCAATCGGGTTTATATTGGCACAGACATAGGTATTTTTTATATTGATGATACAATGACTGATTGGGAAGAATTCAACGACGATTTGCCAAATGTCATTGTGAATGAAATCGAAATCAACTACGATTATGAGCTTATTTACGCTGCAACTTATGGTCGCGGAGTCTGGAGAACTTCTCTCCCGATTGAAGTGATTGGCACACCAACACTTTTGCTGCCTCAGAATAATACAAGCAATGTGCCATTAGCACAAATTTTGAAATGGTCATCGGTCGCCAATGCTGATAATTATCAAATCCAAATTTCTACAAACTCGGCATTTTCAAGCATTGTTAAAGATTCGACCGGTATTGTTGATACAACTTTCTCATTTGCAAATTACAATTCCCAATATGACACACAATATTATTGGCGAGTAAGGGCTAAGAAAGGTTCTAACACCAGTGCTTGGTCAAGCACATTCAATTTTACGACAGAACCCCGATTACTGCCACCGGTCTTGACTTCTCCGAGCAATAATGCAACGGGAATAGCAATTGATGCAGATTTGCAATGGAATTCCGCAACAGGTGCATCAAGCTATGACGTCGAAATTGCTACCGATGCTAATTTCAACAATATTGTCAAAACCGAGAACAGCCTCGCAGCAACAAGCTATTCTATGACAAATATTCCGGCTGATTACGCAAATCAATATTATTGGCGATTGCGCTCAAAGAGTGCCACCCAAACAAGCGATTGGTCAAGCATTTTCAATTTCACAACTGAACCTCGACTATTGCCACCTGTTCTAAGTTCGCCGAGCAATAATGCAACGGACTTAGCAATTGATGCAGATTTGGAATGGAATTCGGCAACAGGTGCATCAAGTTATGATTTGGAAATAGCAAGCGATGCCGGTTTTAATAATATCATCAAAAATGTGAACAGCCTCGTAGCAACTTCTTATGATTTGACAAATATTCCCGCAGACTATGCAAATCAATATTATTGGCGATTGCGCTCAAAGAGTTCCACCCAAACAAGCGATTGGTCGGGTGGCTTCAATTTCACCACTGAGCCTCGATTACTGCCACCTGTCATGACATCGCCAATAAATAATGCAACGGGCATAGCAATTGATGCTGATTTGGAATGGAATTCGGCAACAGGAGCTATTGCGTACGATTTGCAAGTAGCGTCCGATGCCGACTTCAATAATATTGTCAAGTTAGCTTATAGCATTTTCTCCACAGAATATGCCTTGACAAATATTCCGGCTGATTACGCAAATCAATATTATTGGCGATTACGCTCCAAAAGCGCCAAACAAATAAGTGATTGGTCGGGTGGCTTCAATTTCACGACAGAGCCGCGACTATTGCCACCTGTGATGACCTCGCCCGACAATAATGCAACGGGCATAGCAATTGATGCAGATTTGGAATGGAATTCGGCAACCGGAGCCACTGCCTATGATTTGCAAGTAGCGTCCGATGCCGACTTCAATAATATTGTCAAGTTAGCTTATAGCATTTTCTCCACAGAATATGCCTTGACAAATATTCCTGCTGATTACGCTATTCAATATTTTTGGAGATTACGCTCAAAGAGTGCGACACAAACAAGCGATTGGTCGGGTGGCTTCAATTTCACGACAGAGCCGCGACTATTGCCACCTGTGATGACTTCGCCGAGCAATAATGCAACGGGCATAGCAATTGATGCAGATTTGGAATGGAATTCGGCAACTGGAGCATCCAGTTATGATTTGGAAATTGCTACTGATGTGAATTTCAATAATATCATCAAAAACGAGAATAGCCTTGCAGCAACAAGCTATTCTATGACAAATATTCCGGCTGATTACAGCAGCCAATATTTTTGGAGATTACGCTCAAAGAGTGCCACACAAACAAGCGATTGGTCGGGTGGCTTCAATTTCACGACAGAGCCACGATTATTGCCACCTGTTCTAAGTTCGCCGAGCAATAATGCTACAGGCATTGCTATTAATGCAAATATGCAATGGAATTCGGCAACAGGAGCATCCAGTTATGATTTGGAAATTGCCACAGATGCTAATTTCAACAATATAATCAAAAATGAAAATAATCTTGTAGCAACAAGCTATTCATTGATAAATATCCCGGCTGATTACGGCAGCCAATATTATTGGAGATTGCGCTCAAAGAGTGCGACACAAACAAGCGATTGGTCGGGTGGCTTCAACTTCACGACAGAACCTTTATTACTGCCACCTGTTTTGACAACACCGGTTAATAATGCCATAGACATCGCAATTGATGCAAATTTACTTTGGAATTCAGCAACCGGTGCATCAAGTTATGACTTGGAAATAGCCACAGATGCCGATTTCAATAATATCGTCAAAAGCATGAATAACCTTGCTGCAACAATGTATTCAATCTCTAATATTCCTGCGGCGGATGAAACCCAATACTATTGGAGATTACGCTCAAAGAGTGCCACCCAAACAAGTGATTGGTCGAGCGTCTTTAATTTCACTACAATAATGGAATTGAATGCTCCGGAATTGATTTACCCTACTAATAATGCCAACAACATATCAAAAATTGTGCTTTTAAATTGGAGTGATGTTCAGAATGCTGATGAATACAGAGTTCAATTAGCCGATAATATCAATTTCACAAATCCAAAAATTAATCTGATTGTTTCAAACGATTCCGAATATCAGGTGCCAAACGGCTCACTGAAAGGCAATGTAACATATTATTGGCGAGTGAAAGCTTTGAACGGTGACCTTGAAAGCGAATTCTCAACAACTTTTAAATTTACAACCGAGAACAAAGTCCCCGATTCATGGTCTTTTGTTGAGGATACTCCAACAAAATCTAAAATCGTAGTCCCGACTTCTATCAATCCTCAAATCGGTGGCAGAAATATTGCAACAGGTGATGCAATAGGAATATTTTTCGATGATGCCGGAACCCAGAAATGTGCCGGATATGCATATTGGACAGGTGTTATACTCCAAATTACTGTTTGGGGAGATGACCCTCTGACTCTCGAAAAAGACGGATTCTCTACAAACGAACTCTACAATTTCAAATTATGGGATTCGCAGACAGATTTGGTCTATACTGCCGAAGCCACATTTTCGAGTGGACCGAATAATTTTCAAAACAACGCAACTTCAATTCTCGCATCGCTAAATTCTTTGACCGATATTCAGGTCATCAGTTTAAGTCAGGGATGGAATATGATTTCATCATTCATTGCTGCCGATTTACCTTCGATGGAAGATATTTTTGGTGATATTGATAACGAACTCGTAATATGCAAAAATGGCAGCGGCAATGTTTATTTGCCCGAATTTGAAATTAATGATATTGGCGATTGGAACAAATACGATGGCTATCAGGTTTATATGAATCAAGCTGAAACTCTTATCTTGAGCGGTACAGCAGCCGAACCTGAAAATGAGACAATCAACTTGAGTACGGGCTGGCATTTGGTATCGTACCTCAGAAAATCAGCTATGGATATTTCAATCGCTATGGAAAGCATTGAAGATAATTTGATAATTGCCAAAGATAATTTAGGGAATGTGTTTTTGCCTGAATTCGGTATCAATACTATCGGAGATATGCTCCCCGGGCAAGGATACCAAACTTATCTGTCATCGGCGGATGCTTTGACTTATCCACCAAATTCAGCAGGGAAGTACAGTGCTCCGAATTATCGTTACGCAAAAAGAGCAATCCCTGTTCTACCCCAAATTTCCGGAACCGGAAACAGTATGACAACGATTGTCGAATTCGATGAACGGTACAACGGGCATTTATTCATTGCAAATGATGATAAAGGGCGTCTCGTCGGTTCGGCGATTATCGAAAATGGCATTTGCCCAATAGTAATCTGGCAGGACGATGAGCGGAATAGCAATTATTCTGCAAATTCAACAATTCAATACAGTGTGATTGACCAAAGCACGAATCTTGAAATTTCCGGATTTGTCATCACACGGCAAACTGATTTGCTCACCAAGCAACCTAACGATATTTCGAAATATGGTAAAAATGCCGTGAATTACGGCAAAGCCTTATTGCCAACCGGAATTAGAATGATTCAAAATATTATGCCGATTCCTGCGGGTTCGGAATTTTCGATTGAATATGCTGTTGCCGAAAATAGCAATGTCAGAATTAAACTCTTCAGCATCAGCGGTCAAGAAGTAGCCGTTTTGAAAGATTTGCCAATGCAATCCGGGATTTACATTGAGACCTATTCGACAGGGATTATCGGCTCGGGCGAATACATTATCATGATGGAGCAGGGCAGCGAAATTGATACCGAACGAATGATTATCAAGAAATAAATCGTCAAAGTATCGTCAATAAAACTGTATTTTTGAATATGTTTTAATCATTAAATTGGAATTTTATTTTGAACGAAACAACAATCAGAGAAAAAATCGGCTCTATCAAAGACCCCGATTTAGCTAAAAGTCTGAATGAATTAGATTCGATAAAAAAAGTCGTTGTCAAAGATAATGCAATTCAAGTTTATGTTGAATTAGTTGGTCCTTTTCATTGGGTATATGCCGACATCAAGAGTCAAATTAAGACTGCATTGCAAGAAATTGCACCCGATTACACACATGAAATCTTCATAACTGAAAGACCCTACCAACTCACTAATCGCCCAACTTTGAAGAAGGTCAAAAATATTATTGCCGTTGCTTCGGGCAAAGGTGGAGTAGGCAAATCTTCGATAGCTTCAAATCTTGCTGTGGGATTAAGTCTGAGCGGTGCTAAGGTCGGCATTATTGACGGTGACGTTTACGGTCCAAGCCAACCGACTATGTTTGGGATTTCGGATGGCAAATTGAACGCTATGCAAAATGAGGACGGAACTGTTTCAGCCGAACCATTAGAAAAATATGGTGTCAAAATTGCATCAATGGGTTTCATTATAAATCGTGACGAAGCTGCGATTGTTCGCGGTCCGATGCTTGCGGGTTATTTTTCCATGCTTTTTGAGCAAGTCAGTTGGGGAGAGTTAGATTTCTTGATTTTCGATTTGCCTCCCGGAACAGGTGACATCCAACTTACGTTGACGCAAAAAATCCCTCTGACAGGTGCAGCAATTGTGACTACACCACAGGAAATTTCGCTTGCCGATGTTCGACGCTCGATTACTATGTTTAATCGGGTAAAAGTTGATATACTCGGCATTGTCGAGAATATGAGTTATTTCATTCCGCCCGATATGCCCGACAAAAAGTACTTCATCTTTGGTCAAGGCGGCGGCGAAGAAATTGCGCAAGAATTTGGCGTCAATGTATTAGGCAAAGTGCCACTGAACATTGATATGCGAGAAGGCAATGACGGGGGCAGACCGGTAATTCTTGACACTAATAATGGTTTGCAAGCACAAATTTTGAAAGATGTAACTGCAAATTTAGTGTCTCGAGTGCGACAAGTAAATTACGACAAATCATCAACAGCAATGCCCGAGATTTCACTCTAATGTTTGATGACTTACGTCATAGGGTCGAAGTCGAATTAGATAAAATTCGCCCTTATCTTGCAAAGGACAAGGGCGGAGTTGAATATGTCCGCTTTGAAGAAGAAACCGGCACCTTAGAGCTTCGGATGACAGGAAATTGTGGCATTTGCCCCTTAGCATTGATGACATTACGCGGTGGTATCGAACGATTTTTGTTGATTTCGATTCCCGAAATACGAAGAGTTGAAAAAGTTCAATAAAATAGTTTTGTATATTAAAAATATTTCGTACTTTTGTAATCTGTTTTACGGGCGATTAGCTCAGCTGGTCTAGAGCACCTGCCTTACAAGCAGGGGGTCGGGGGTTCGACTCCCTCATCGCCCACAGAAAAATAATTTCTTAGATTTGAAGGCTGTCCATATGGGCAGCCTTTTTTTTTGCGTCCTGTAGATGTGCAACACCTGCCAGGTGTGGCACATCTGAAATGTAGGGACAGAACAGCGTTCTGTCCAATACATAGCCCACGAATTTACTAGTGGGAAACTTGAACAGGATTATCAAGATTACAGGATGGACAGGATTAAAATTCAAAACTAAAACATTTAACCGCAAAGTTCGCAAAGAAGACGCAAGAGTTGAATTGGACAAAAATGCTTGAAGAACCTCACCCCGACCCTCTCCGAATGAGAGGGAGTAAGAAAAATAATGTCTTATTGAGGCTGTCTCACAAGGGCAGCCTCTTTGGCTTTCAATAAGGTGATAAAATGGGACTAATTGTTATAATAAGTATTCTAAATTTAATAATTGACTAGAAATGGTATTATTCCATTTTTTGGTATGTTTGATGCTAATTTGAGGCAATTTTGGATGGGAAAGTGAGATATTTTGCTATTTTAAGCTACAAATTTGCTCAGATTGTGGGCTAGAGCCAATAGTCCAACTTCGATTTCTACTTTTTCTTTGCCTCTCCAGTAAAAATCTTCTAAATTGTTTGTTGTGTTTGATATTGCAAAAACCGCTTCGGTTCAATTGGTCGTCGTTTTCGTTTTCACACCTTCGCGACTCATCAGTCGGTTTTTGCTTGCTTCTCTTAGTCGTTTTGCTTCTTTTGTTTATTTCTATCGTTCGATTGTCAGCTCCTTCGTGACAAGCCGCTCGCAGCGAGCAACCGACGCAGTTTTTGGCTCTATATCGGCTAACTATTTGTTTGTATCCGTTCAAAGTTATTTTTCTTTCTCTCCGATATTTTCCATCGCTTGACCCATTGGGCAATAGTAACAGTCCTGTTCTTCGTTGTAATATAGATTGTCGGACTTGCTGATGTCTTTCTGCCACTTGCTTTTCTGCTCTTTATGAAAATAATTGTATTTGATATAGGCTTCGATATTATTGTCTTCTGCATATTTGTAATTCTCATGACTCCCATAACCTGCATCAGCTGTGATTGAATTAGGATATTCACGATATTGGCGTTTATATGATTCTATATGTTCAACAAATGTTGAAGTGTCTCCGGGTGTTTGATGAATGCTGTAATTGACCACTATTTGATTGTTTGTACTTATTTGCCAGTTGTAGCAGCTTTAGTTGTCCGTTTTGCATGCGGTCTTCTTTCATTCGCATAAATACTGCATCAGGGTCGGTTTTTGAACAACTGTTGCGACCGTTCATTTGCTTTTCGTATGCTTCATATTTCCTTAATTGTTCAGACCAAGTTTTCTTCACTCTTGTCAGTTTAGCGCGTACATTTTTATCAATCTTTTTTTTACCAATACTTTATTTATTTCTTCTATTGTTTCAGTTATACTCTCAGGATTTATCTCTTCATAGCTCTGTGGTCGGACGTCTCGCATTTCTTCTGCGCTTACCTGAGTGCGTATTTCCACAATTCATTGACTTGTTGTAATATTTTTCTTTACGGGTTCCGGATATTTTACCCAAACAAAACTGTATTTATTGGCATTGCTTCTATTTTCGTGCCGTCTGTATATATATCTTTAATATCCAAAATTCGGCTTCATGAAATAGCATTACTACTTTAGAATACTTCTTTCAAGCCGCTTGCCAAGCGTTTACTGCGAAACGATTGATTGTATTGTGATCCGGCTTTTGCATACCGCTTAGCCACATATAATGAATATTTTTCTTGCACTAAATTTTCTATTCTTCGGCTTGAATAGACATTATTCATATAAGCATATACGAGTATTTTCAGAAGCATTCTCAGGCTGTAGCTGGTAGCTCCGCCACCGATGTAATTGTTTTCGATATCGCTTATATCAATTTCATCGTATAATTTTATTTATTGTCTAACAGGATGAGTTTCTTTAATCATTTCATCAAGAGATGGAGGTAGTAGAAACGCTTGTGATTATAGTATTTAAACTTTGGTCTCATTGCATCGCTAACTTATTGTTGATTACAACCGTTATGACGCCGATTTGTACCTAGTATTTCTCTTTTTTTTCCACAAAAATATAAAAAATGGCTGCCCTTGTGAGACAGCCTCTTAGGGGGTGTGTAGTAAACTTATTTTAGGACTAAAACAATACAAATCCCCCTGCTCGCAAGCTCGCTTTCCCCCTTTCAAAGGGGGATTAAGGGGGATTTCTTATTAATTCACCACCAAAAATTTACTTACATATTCCTTACTTCCATCCTTTATATGTAAAAAGTAAGTACCGCTGAGGAGCTTGATGGGAATTCGTAACTCACCTATTGATGGATTCAAATTCATATTGCGAAGCACCCTACCATTAATATCTGTTATACTGCAATTGATTAAATTTGCTGCAAATGTGAAATTACGAATACTTAGAGTATTGTTTATATATTCTACCGAAAATGGATTGGGAATTTCAGGCTCTATACTTGCTCCTGAGAGTATTTTTTCAAAGTCAAAACAATGGATATAAACTCTCAACACAATAAGTGAGGTATTAAATGCATTATATTCTGCAAGTCCTGTAAAATCATTCCTCTTATAAATAGTTGAATTATTGTTTAAGTTGATAATTTCAAAATTTTGTTGATTGTTTTCATCACTCCCAACAGCGATAAAATCATTAGTAATAAAACCAAAACCCATAACACCATTCAATATGTTATCACCACTGTAATGCTTATACAGACTATAATCATCTGTTTTATAAAGATACAAATCACTCCAGTACACCTGAAACCCCACCAATTTTGAATCGGGTGAGAATTTAATTGAGGTTACATGTCCATTTTGAAAATCATTCAATATCCTAATTGTATCAAGTGTTTCAGCGTCCCATAATATTAATCGATTATATTCTATTCCATCAGGACCATAAAATGTACCACCTGTTGCAACATATTTTCCATCAGGCGAAACTGATATTGCGCCGGTTCTTGTGTATCGAATAAAGGTTTCACTAGTCTTATATTCCCCGGTTTCAATATTATAAGATTGCAATCTGGTATTTCCGTTAAGTTCACTAATCGGTTCAATCAAATAGTACACTAATGTTTTGCTATCGGGCATAAATTTTGGCTTAGTTCGTTCATTTGTGAAACGTGCTATGACTTCTTTTGTATTGTAATCTACAACACATTTCCAATTATTTGCATCATTTGCAGAAATGTACCTTCCATCAGGGCTTATGTCAAAAAAAAGCATAGGCGAGTCAAACTCCCTTATAACCATTCCCGTGTTTCCGTCGATTTCAAATTCTGTACTTCCTAATTCAACGATTTCTCCTTTGCCTGCAATAATATTGCCATTCGGATGTACAAGGAATCGAAGATATGAATTCTCCGTCTTCCATAATAGGTTTGGATCTGGTTCAGGCTCTTGAGCCAGTGTAAAGTTGCAATACAGCATTGCAACAGCGAGAAATAAAAATACTTTTTTCATACAAATTCTCCCTGAAATACATGTTTCGTATATATATACTATGACACATGAAATTGTAATTTATCTCAAAATTAGGGAAAAAAGTTGGGTAATGGGGAAAAAAATCATCACACGCAATATTCATCCGATGACTGTTCTCGAATTAATTATTTATCTAAGATGTGTCGCACTTTGAACTGGGAGTCATCGGATGAATTAAGTACCCCAGATGGACTCCACCTCCTTCCCGTCCCGTCTTTGTTCTAATTTAGTGTATCGTCAATAATTACAAAGACGGCTATAATTCAGATTCATCCCTATCCGTCAATTATAACAAAGACGGGACATGAATTATCACAAAAAAAAACGGCTACCCTGTTGGATAGCCGTTTTTTGTAGATCGCATTTGTACGATTCTTTCGTACAGAAGGCGGGAGTCGAACCCGCACGGGTGTTAAGCCCACTGGATTTTGAGTCCAGCGCGTCTGCCAGTTCCGCCACTTCTGCTCAAATTCAGAGTACAAATATAGCAAATTTTGTTAAATCTAAAGCCAAAAATTTTTCAAAATTAACTTAATGCTTCGATTACATCTTTTGGAGCTTGTACAAGTTCTACCAAAACACCTTCGGAACAAAGCGGAAATTCTTCGTTTCCTTTGGGGTGAATGAAGCATACATCAAAGCCTGCGGCGCCTTTGCGGATTCCACCGGGAGTGAATCGCACTCCTTGCTCAGTAAGCCATTCGACACATTTTTCCAAATCGTCTATCCACAAACCAATGTGATTTAGCTGAGGTTCGTGCACTTTGGGTTTTTTTTCGGGGTCTATCGGTTGCATCAAATCAATTTCTACAGCAAATGGACCTTTGCCCATACGCAAAATATCCTCATCAACGTTTTCTCTTTCGCTGGCAAATGTATGGACTTTTTCCAATCCCATAATATCTACCCAAAAGTTCGCTAATTTACCTTTGTCCAATCCGCCGATTGCAATTTGTTGGATTCCTAATACTTTAAATGGTCGCATAATGTTTTCAATTTTTAAATGATAAATACATTACAAAAATAATAATAAAAAGCTGCATTTGCAATATATTATGGTACGATTGTGACGTTTTTATTTCGGGTTAGTACAAAAATGAAGTCATCATCTATACCATATTTAATATAGTCGCTTTCCTTTGTCAATTCTCGAGTAGAAATCATCTCGCAATTCAGCTCCGTTTGCTCAACACGATTTGCAAAATCCATTCCGTACAAACGTACGTGGTCGCTTTGCCCGAAATGTTTAAGCCTTTCCTTGGGCGATATTATGCTTTTATCTTCATGTGTTGTCTCCAAATCTTTTTCAATCGGAATCATGATTAAAATTTTGCCGTCTTTTTTAAGTACGCGCCCCATTTCCCGAATTGCCGCAATATCATCATCAACATGTTCGAGTACGTGGCTGCATATTATCAAATCGAAACTTTCATCGTCGAATTTGAGGTGCTCGACATCCATTTGCAAAACTGATTTCGGATAGGCATATCCTGAAGCGAATTTGTCAATTGCAGTATAATTTTCCATCTTAGACATTATGTTGAACATCGAAGGTTCGGGGGAGACGTGCAAAATATTGATTCCGGCTTTGAGTAAATCATTGTTTTGGAGATAGAGCCACATTGCTCGGTGACGCGGAAATGAACTGCAAAATGGACAATGGATAGCTTTCCGCTTTTCCCCTGCAGGCAAGAAGAATGCAAGTTCCTTAGTGCAAATCGGGCATTGTTTGAGCTTTCCGCGCTTATTAATGTTCAGATGATAGGCATACTTTATATATCGTTTGATTTTGCCAACTTCAATTCTCAATCCATAAGGCAATATCTTCAGTAAGAAATTTCTCATTTTACAATTTTATAATTCTTATATTCACCAATTCTGTAACCTGTAAGACTTTCAATGAAGCGTTTAATTTTTTCTTTTGGCGAATAGTTCTTTTTGGAAATATCGTGGGAAAATTTCCAATTCATTTTTTCAATTCGTTCTAACATTACTTTTGGGTGAGTGCTATCAAATAGACTCAAGGAATCAATCTCAGAATAGTCAAACTCTGCATCATGGGCAATATTGCTTTCAATCCATTTGTCATCGTGCCAAAGTCGGTTGAAATCTAATTGTTTTGCTTGTTGCTTTCGTGGGTCTTTGACCCATCCGTAATGATAGATATAAGCATCAATCAGCTTCACATTTAGCTTCTCATCATTATTCTTTCTGAATCCTTGGGCATCGCCATGCGAATAAATGCTCTTATCGTTGCGGACTATTCTAATTTCGCGGCGGTACCATTTATATGATTCACCGACATAATCATAGGAGCCGTAAAAATGCTTATAGTTGAACAAAAGCCCCTCAATAGCTTTATTGTGTAGCTGATTTTGCAACTCAAAATTAATCGTTTCTATGTATTTTTCATGCAAAACTTCATCAGCTTGAATATAAAAAGCCCAATCATAATTATCGGGAATTGCTCCGAAAGCCTTATTTGTTTCGACAGCTAAAACTTTGCCACCTTGCCTCAAACTGTCGTCCCAAACTGTGTTTATGATGTGAATCTTATCATCGCCGATGGAGCGAATCAGATTCTCTGTGTCGTCTTCAGATTGCCCGACAGCCACGAACACTGCATCACACACGGGTAATATAGATTTAATCGCCTCTACAACGGGGTAATCGTACTTGATAGCATTTCTGGCAATTGTAAATCCTGCAACTTTCATAGACATTCCATTTTTATATTAAGTACAAAAGTACATACCATTGTTGATTTGAACAATTTTGTAAAGATTATGTGAAAATTATAAATCATGCTGTATTGTTTTGAAAATTTTATGTGACAGTACTGTTTTTATAAAACTGATAAGAATATTAATTCAATTCCTATTATGAAGCCAAATGACAGATGTAAACACAATTGTCATAAATATAATAATGAAAAATAATTCATACAATAGCAATACGTCAGAAAAATGACAACAATTAATGATTTTTGTTAAAAAAAAATTTTTTTATTTATATAAAATGTATTAATTTGGTTTGTGATTTATTTGTATTTCTATAAATTTGATTAAATCGTAACAAGATTTTACTTGTTCTTTAAAATTAATGTTTAATAAATGGGAGATTTTATATGAAATCGATACACTCTAAAACAGTGTGGCTCTCTATATGGGGAGTTATTATTTTCGCGACTATGCTATTTGTCGGTTGCGAAGGTCCAGCAGGTAAAGATGGACTCGCCGGTAAAGACGGAATTGACGGTAAAGATGGCGCAGATGGTACTCAAAATTGCGGTCAATGCCATGACGCTTCAACTGAACTTTTCGCAAAACAATTGCAATGGGCGGCATCTGACCACGCCACAAATACTTCATTCGAGCGTGCAGGTGCATCTTGCGCCGCTTGTCATACAAGTGACGGTTTCCGTGAAGTAGCTATTTCGGGCGAGCCTAATACTGCTGCTGCAATTAGCGACCCGACGGGGCAAAATTGCCGTACTTGCCATCCGATACACGAGACATACACGATGGATGACTACGGGCTTACATACGAAAAGAATGCAAAAATAAGAACAACCGGTGTAGAATTTGATTTTGGTAGTGGTTCTCTTTGTGCCCAATGCCACCAAGCTCGCACAATTTCACCAGCACTTGACTTAAACGCTGAAACTTATACTTTAGCAAATCATCGTTTTGGACCACATTATGGTGCTGCTGCAAATGTAATTGCAGGTTCGGGAGCTTATCAAATAGCAGGAAGTTTGCCTTATGAAAATACTGCTGCCCATCAAAATATTCAAAATTCTTGCGTTTCTTGCCATATGGGACCCGCTTACGGAAATCAAGCAGGCGGTCATACAATGAAAATGAAGTATTTCTATAACGGCAAAATGACTGACAACGTTGCTGTATGTACTCCTTGTCATTCAAGTGCAAAAGACTTTAACATAGGTGAAGTCCAAACTAGTATGAAAGATTTGGCAACATTAGTAAGAAACAGATTACTTGAGTTAGACATGATTACTCCTACCGATGGTGTTGATACTGACCCTGTTAACTATAATCACGATTATGCAAAAGTCGGGACATATTCATCTAAACGTGCTGCAGCATTATACAATTATATTTTCATTATGCGCGATAAGAGCTGGGGTATTCACAACCCAAGATACACTAAGGCTGTATTGCAAAATTCTTTAGAAGCTTTGAACTAAGAGTTTATCGTAATGAAGAAATTATTATGAAAGATATGGAGGGTAATATATCCTCCATGTCTTTTTTTTTATTTTTAATTTTATTTTTACAAGAAAAACACATATATTGCTAATTGAGATTAAACATTTACGAGAGACTGATATGAAAAAAACAATCCTGATTCTACTCGCTTTTTTCCTTGTGAGCGAGTACGCTATTTCCCGCCCGCAATATTCGATTTTGCAAACATATGGCACAAAATGTACTAACTGTCATATAAATGCAAATTATGGCGGAGCAAGGAACTTCGGTGGCTTTTTAGCCCGAAAAGACATTGGATTAATCCAACCCGATGACATCGGTTTGCAAGGACTATATGATTTCCTTGGCGAAGGTACCGAATTGTTTGACGGTACAGTTAATTGGGGGCTCGATATGAGACTCCAAAATGCACGTTGGGCTCAAACTTCTCGCAAAGAAGAAGTTCGAGTTGATACTATGGTAGTCAGACCAACGATTGAACGCAAGACAATGCTGATGCAAATTGCTCCATATGTACAAATTCAAGCTGCAAGTTGGCTCAGAATCGAAGCTATGTACAATTTTGCTTATGATATACATGACGATATGCGCTATCCCGGGCAACAAGCTTTTTATGCCGGAGTTACTATCCAACCTTGGCAACATTTGCCATCTATTCGGGTCGGATATTTGAATCCGCCGATAAGCCTCGACTTCGACGACCATACTATGCTCGTCCGCCAAGTTTCCGGTTTGGGCAGAAGTATGCCGCTTATTCCTGCGGATTACGCAGAGTTGGGCTTCGAGATTAATTATGACGGTTTAGAATGGCTGAATGCCTCTTTTGGGATGTACGAATCCAAAAATATGGCTAAAATTATAACTGAAGGCGTTCCACTTGTTAATGAAAACACTATGTCGTCCGTTTTAAATCTATCTGTTCACCCACAACTACCTTACGGATTGCAAGGCTTTATGGGTTTGAGTCACTTCTTTAATAGTTCATTAAAAACTGACGACGGAATTTATTTCGGCAACAACTATCTGACTATTTCATCTGTTTATTTGGGTATAGGGCTTGCCGATAGAGTAGCTCTTATGGCTGAATACATTAATTCGACTAAACAAACTTTGCAAGAAGTTAATAATTATTCGCTCGAACTTACCTATCAATTCATGGAACCAATACATGTATTCGGACGCTACGAAAGCGGTAAGACGGACATAATGAGGTCAGGACAAATTTGGGAAGCCAAGCAATACGTCTTGGGAGCACACATTTATCCGCTTCCGTTTATTGATTTAATACCAGAATATAGAATTTACGACAGAGCAGACGTTCCGGGCACAAGTGCTCAATGGGCATTCCAAGTACATATATTTTATTAATAGAACAAGCAAGGAGAATAATAATGAAAAATCAAACTGAAAGAAGAGATTTTCTGAAGAAAGCCGGAACCGTATTTGGTGTGGGTATTTTTGCAAGCGCCTTTGGCTCAGTAATTACATCATGCGAGCGTGACGAAATCGTTTCTGCTCCCGACCCCGAAACTATTGACCTTGATATGTCAAAATATCCTCAAGTTTCTGCTGTTGGCTCAATGGCAATCATACAAATTTCGCGCTTGGATGGTTCACCATTGAAATTATTTTTGAAACGAGCTTCCGAAGACCATTTCATCGTACTCGAAGCTCTTTGCCGCCACCAAACAGGTCCGCTTGAATTACCAAGCGAACCCGGCGGAACATTAAGATGTATCATTCATAGTGCTACTTTTAATACTGATAACGGGGAATTAGTGACTAACCCGACTTCGGACACTGTTCCCGATTTGATTAAGTTTAGAGTATTTGAATTTAACAAACAAACAAATATTTTACGCATCGAAGTTTGATTATGTTACAAATTTTGCGTAATTTCGTTATATAAATATACGGTAATATATTAATTAAAAATTATACATAGGAGTATAAAATGTTAGGTAAATTTTTGACTTTCGCACTATTGCTCGGTTTGAGCATCAGCTTTATGAATACTAATACTGCTAATTCTACAGAAGCTAAAGACGGCAAAACAATTTTTGTTGATGCAAAATGTACTACATGCCATTCAATTGACTCACAAGGCGTCGAAACTCGCAAGAAAACCCCTAAAACGGTTGATTTGTCAAAATTAGAGGGCGACCATGATGCTGCTTTCTGGATGGGATATTTGAAGAAAGACGAAAACTTAAATGATAAGAAGCATCCGATTGCATTCAAAGGTGATGATGCCGACCTTGAAATTATGGTTAATTGGTTGATATCAATTTCTGCAGAAGCTCCGGCAGCCGAATAAATAGACTTTAGACGAATAAATAGGGCGGCTTTGTGATTAATATGATAATTGCTCCGCCCTTTTTTGATTTAAAACGTAAAGAGCAAAGAAGTTTTTTGGCAACATTTTTGCTTATTACGTTACTTTTAACAACTAAAACTTGTTAGCACATGAAGGGAGATAATATGAAAATTATATACAAAATCGTTTTTTGCATTTTTTGCTTCTTTGCACATTCGCTAAACTTGCATTGCCAAAGCGATGAAGATTGCATGGAATGCCATTCCGACCCCGATATTTCGATGGAAAAAAGGGGTGTACTTCGCCCCTTAACTGTCAAAAAGTTTGTACTTGCACGCTCTGTACATGCCAAGTTGAACTGCGTTGATTGCCACGTAGGATTCGACCCTTACGATATTCCCCACAAAGAACCGATGACATTAATCAATTGTTTGGATTGTCACAAAAATACAGTCCAAGTTCATAGATTTCATCCTCAAATGATAGGTGCAAAAGGCACAGAAGGCAGCCCGAATGTGAATTGTAAGGGGTGTCACGGCACTCATGATGTATCATCACCCAAAGATCCAAAATCACCGAAGCATTTTGTAAATTCAACTCAGTATTGCGGTAAATGTCATGCCGATATTATGTCAGACCATCTGCAATCCGAGCATCACGTCGAGGTCGAGCACAATAATCCCAACGCACCAACTTGCATTTATTGCCATTCAAAACCAATAACCAAAGGCAATTTAATTGACAAAGCACAACTTAAAATCAACCAAGAAAAACTCTGTTTGGATTGTCATCTGAACGACCCACACAATCCGAGTATATTTGCGAAAACTTTGGTTGATTATGAAAAGAGTGTTCATGGTTTGGCAATATTGAGTGGCAATCATGATGCAGCCGTGTGTGTGGATTGTCATGGTGCTCATAAATTACAAAAAGCAAGCGTCCCGACTTCATCTGTTCATAAAAGCAATATTGCAGAATTATGTGGCAAGTGTCATGGGGATATTACAAAAGAATATCTTAGTAGTGTCCATGGTCGTGCTATGAAGTTCGGAGTAGGCGAATCGCCGTCTTGCACATTTTGTCATGGCGAACACAATATTACGGCTGTTCCGCATATTGAAAAGGATGTATTTACTGCAACAGGAATGAAGTTTGATAAAATGGTTGATAATCAAATGGTCTGGTGTATTAGTTGCCATAGTGACCAAGCTATGATGACAAGACGTGGTTTGCTGACTATCGAGGAGGCGCATAAGTGGCTACCTGCAGCGGCTACACATTATAATACCGTTCGTTGTATAGATTGCCACTCATCTTACGACCCGCCAAACCTATCTCATAATATTCTAAATCACGAAGAAACTATCAAAAAATGTGAGGAATGCCACTCACAAAATTCTGTACTTATGTCCAAATTATATGTACATGAGAAAGAAAAATCCCGTAATCAATTTGGTTTTATCAATGGTACATTGCTAAGTAATGCCTATGTAATAGGAACTACACGAAATGTATATCTCGATGTTACGAGCGGAATTATATTTGTATTTACGGTAATTGGCATTTCGATACACGCATATTTAAGATTTCGTTCACGTAAAACACGCAATGTGGAGCAAGCATGAAAAAATTGTTTTTATATCCTTTATGGCTTAGATTTTGGCATTGGTTAAATGCAGCATTGTTTATATTATTAATATTAACCGGAATTAGCATTCATTATTCAGCTTCCAACGATTTGCTCATGCCGTTTGAATATGCAATTGTAACACATAATGTAGCCGGGATAATATTGAGTTTACTGTTTCTGGTATTTACAATTTTGAATATAAAATCCGGCAATTACAAGTACTACATTCCTGTGATGAAAGGAATATATGAACGATTGGTGAAGCAAGGAAGATATTATATTTATGGAATTTTCAGAGGCGAACCGCACCCTTATCATATTTCTGAAAAAGATAAATTCAACCCGCTCCAACAAGTGTCTTACTACGGAATCATATTTTTCATGATGCCTACCATTATAATCAGCGGCTGGTTGTTGCTGTTTCCGGAATTAGCTCCCGGAGAAATCATGGGAATGGGTGGAGTATGGCCCATGGCAGTTTTGCATAGTGTAGCAGGATATTTATTGAGCATTTTCATGTTCGGACATATTTATTTAGCTACTCATGGCGATACAATAGGTGCGAATTTCAAGTCTATGATTGACGGCTACCATCACGTGCATGAAGAACATGAAGAAGAAAACGGCACACCCACCAATTATGAGTTACTATCAGACGATATTGCATATGAAGATATTATCGATGATACTAATCATTTACCTGAAAAAGAAGAAATTACCAATCAAGAAATTGAATCTGAATCTGTATCGGAAACAGATGTGACTGATGAAGACAGCACAACAAAAAGTTAAAAATTGAAATTTATCGAAATGAATCAATAAGAGGCACACTCATTATTGATTCATTTTTTTTATTCGGTTGCTATTTACCGAAGACCTGACCTTTCCATACAATTTTTTTATCTATCAACATCGGTGGTATAATCAATTCGATAATCATAAAATATAGTATCGAAGATAGTATTCTGCTCTGAAGATGTTCGTGATTTAGTTTGCCGATTGAGGTCATAATGAGTGAGAAATCGCCAAAAACTCGGACAAAAAGCACTGCTAACAACCAAATCAAATTTCCCGAAAATATTGCGATTATAATAGCAGCCCAAATCAATACATTGCTCAGAACAAAAACAGGGGCTACCCAACCCAAGTTCAAACCACCGATTGCCCATCTTCGGTGCTGCGAAATGTATTCGGCAAATGTTGCGCAAGGCAAAGTTGACACACTTGACTCCCAGCTACAAGGATAATGAACTTTGGCTCCTGTTTTGTGAACTGCCTGAATCAAAGCCAAATCTTCAGTCACTGAGAATTTGATATTTTCGTAACCACCGATTTTATCATAAACGCTTCGTCTGATACTCAAATTATTGCCAAAACAGCCTAAAGGTTTGCCCAACGCAACTCCTGCACTTGCCATTGTATGCATATAAATCCATTCGACCGCTTGAATTTTATCGAATTCACTATTATGCTTAACCATAGTGAATCCAGCCACAAGTCCTACTCTGATATCAGAATAATATTCTGAAATAGATTGAATCCATGTTTTGGGAACAACGCAATCTGCATCAGTCATCATAACTATTTCACCCATCGATTCATTAATGCCCCTATGCAAAGCACCTGCTTTTCCCTTTAGATTCGGGATTGCAGTTGATTCGCTGATTTCTACAATTTTGAGATTAGTGTAAACTTGCGACAGACTTTTTAAAATTTCGCCGGTTGCATCAGTTGAGCGGTCGTTTACAGCAACAACTTCAAATCTATCATGAGGGTAACTTGATTGCATTAATGAATGAATGCATGTTTCGATGTTGTTTTCTTCATTACGCGAAGGAACAATAACTGAAACAAAGGGAAGGTAGCCTGAATCAGCTTTGATTATCTGAGCCTGTTTGGATTTAACCGAACCTGCAAACATTATTGCAGAACGAAGGAAATAGACGACAATGGCAGAAATGACTACATAAAAAAGCATCTAACACCTATATTCAACAAATTGGTTGAAAAAACGTTTATTTTCAAATTCTAAGTCGTTTTTACCAAAATATAATTTCAAGTGAAAAACCGAAACGTTGATTTAATTAACGGCAACATTGAGTCCTCATTACGCGAATATGCTCTGCCACTTGTCTTTAGTTTTATAATCCATATGGTCTATTCATGGGTGGATTTGTTTTTTGTTAGCAGGCTCGGTGCGTCTGCGGTAGCAGCATTAGGTATTAGCGAACGAATCTGGTTTTTTACATTTGCAATTGGTAGCGGATTTGCCATCGGCACATCGATTATTGTCGCACGTCGAGTGGGAGAGGGCAACTTCGACAAAGCCGGTGAAACATCTGTTCAGGGCTTGCTTTACATGTTCACATTCGGAGTCGTGCTCGCTATACTGCTTTTTGTCAATTTAGACCCGATTCTGAGCCTTCTGGGAATTCATGGCGAAGTGAAGGTACTGTCAAAACGATATTTCGAAGCATTATTGTGGGGGATTCCATTCAATTTTTTGATTTTTCAAATCAATGCTCTGATTAGAGCTTCAGGAAATACTTTTTACCCAATGTTAATTCTGATAACCGCAAACGTGCTGAATTTTATCTTCACACCTTTATTGGTTTTCGGCATAGGACCATTTCCACGATTAGAAATTTATGGAGCAGGTATAGGCACAAGTATTGCCCAAATATTCGGTGCAATAATAGCCCTTGCTGTTCTGCACTACAAATTTGAAAGAATCGAACTTAAACTGAAATATTTCCGGCTTCGTTTTGATATTTTCAAAAGGATAACCAAACTTGGTATGCCGGCATCATTACAATTAATCGCAGTTAGTATTACGAGTATGGGGTTGGCAGCCAATGCAAATATATTCGGAACCGAAATTTTGAGTACATATATAATTGGGCTAAAGATAGACCTTCTCGTTTCGATGGTGATTTTTGCAATGGGAGCTTCGCTCGAAGTAATTACAGGGCAGAACATCGGAGCAGGTAAGCCCGAAAGAGTATTTCTATACCATAAGTCCGCCATAAAGCAGTTGACAGTTTTACTTGGCATTCTTGGTGTACTCGTGTTCTTTTTTGGCAAAAATATTGGTTATATTTTTGTAAATGATGAACTTATAATCTCTGAACTGGACAAATATCTCAAATTTGCAGCATTCAGTTATATTCCATTCTCAATCGGAATAGCTTCTATCAGGGTAATTAGTGGAGCAGGCGATTATTTCCGAAGCCTTGTGATAGTTACATTATCATTGATTTGTGTTCAACTGCCTGCCGCATATATTATTTCAAGTTCAATAAACGACCAAATCGGAATTTGGTTTAGTATGCTGATAGCAATAATATTTTTCGCTTTCATCGGTTTTAGAGAAGTTAAAAATGGCAAATGGTTAGGGAAAAATGTTTAGCCAAGCCTAACTCTCTGAAATTATTTAATGATTTCCCAACTATTTTCACTTTTTTTCACTTTTTTTTCACTTTTTTCAACTTTTTTTACTTTTCCTGAGATAAAAACGACTTTGTTGTGTCATATATAAATGAGAGAGAAATTTTTTTAAAAAATATTTGTTCTTTGAAAATTGGAATCTGCGAAACGTAGCCTAAAAGATTATTTTTCAAAAAGATTTGGCTATAAAGCTGAAATTTATTAATTTACAAGATAATGTTAGCCTTTTTTCTAAACTATTTTTTTGGATTTGAAAATGAATATCGAAGGATCAAAAATTCTCGTTTTAGGCGGTTGGGGACTGGTAGGAGCGGCAATTTGCCACAAGCTGATGGAACACAATCCGGCTCAATTAATAGTATCTTCACTTAAACAAAGTGAAGCTGAAGATGCTGTTCAAATGTTAAGAAATGAATATCCGAACAAAAATCCGGATATGTTCGATGGTAAATGGGGAAATATTTTCACAAGAACTGATTGGAAAGATATAGATTTCCGTGATGTTCTCGGTGAATCCGACAGACGGAAAATTCATATTAAAGATATTTTCTATGAACTGACTCCCGATGTAGTCGAAAACTCTGCACTTTATCAGTTGATTGCTGAAACAAAGCCCGATATTGTGATAGATTGCATCAACACAGCTACTGCTATTGCATATTTGGATATTTATAATACTACAATCAATGCAATAAAAAGAATCGAAGAGGACAAGCTCGACGAAGCTTTGGTCGAACAAATCATTGCAAGTGCTTATATCCCTCAACTTATTAGACACGTACAGTTACTTTACAAAGGTTTACAAGATGCCGGGTCGAAAATGTATTTTAAGATTGGTACAAGCGGTACAGGTGGAATGGGATTCAATATTCCTTACACACATAGCGAGGAGCGCCCGTCCAGAGTGCTTTTATCTAAAAATGCGGTTGCCGGTGCCCAGACTTTATTGCTTTATATTTTAGCAAGAACTCCAAACGGACCATTAGTTAAAGAAATCAAACCAACGGCAGCTATTGCTTGGAAAAAAATCGCTTATGGCGAAGTTAAACGTAAAGGTAAAACCATTCAGTTGGTAGATATGCCTTTCGATAATGCTAAGAAATCCGATGGCTGGTTAGTATTTGACGATAGCGAAGGTGTGGTGGATACAGGTGAAAAATTCAAATCTGTATTTATTGATACCGGCGAAAACGGAATTTTTTCACGTGGCGAGTTTCAAGCTATCAGCGCTCTTGGACAAATGGAAATTATTACTCCCGAGGAAATCGCCGATTATTTAGTTCACGAAATTCGTGGCGGAAATACCGGCAAAGATGTTATTCAAGGACTCGATGCTTTCACGATGGGACCGACTTACAGAGGCGGCATCATGAGAAATATTGCCATGAATAAGTTAGATAAATTGGAGCAAGAACACGGCGTAAATAGTGTTGCTTTCGAGCTACTCGGACCTCCAAGATTATCAAAATTGCTTTATGAAGCATATTTATTGAAGCGTATTGTCGGCACAATGCGCAACATCAATGATTTTTCAGCCGAAAATTTATCACAACAAGCATATGATTTATTGAATAATGATACACAATTACGTTCGCAGATTTTATCAATTGGTATAGCAGTATTGCTTCCCGACGGGAAAAGTTATGTACGCGGCGCTGATATTAAAATTCCGGTTAGACGAGGAGAAACTAAACTCGAGCTGACAGAAGCCAATATCAATGCTTGGTGCAACGAAGGATGGATAGATTTACGTCCGAGTAGCTTTGAAGAATGGAAGCAACGCATTAATAATATAATGGAACATTCTAATACGTTACCGAAAGATGATACTAGTTCACGATATAATTATACTAATGAATATTGGGATAATTTCGATAACATTGACGAAGGTAAAATAGTAGGCTGGGTCTTCGAATTTGAAGATAAAGGCTGGAGATTCAAACGATAACATTGACATTAAAAAGTAACAATAGCTTTAACTGATTTAATTAATATTTTTTGTTTTAATAATTTGAGGTTTTTCTCATGAAAAAGTATTTACTACTACTCGCGCTCTTGATAGCACTACCCCTCGACTATGTCCATGCACAGGACAAAGATGAGGATGAGTTGCTCAGGAAGAGCAAGCTTGGTGAGCCCATACCTTTTAACTCGGGTATGACATCGTTTCCTCGTAATTTCTCGGAAACAGGGCAGCAAAATAACCCAACTCAGGCAGCAGTATCAACCGGTTATTACTGGATTGATGATGCAGAATCATTAGACCCGGTATTATTCCCCGGGGTGCGTCCCAATCCTACAGTTGTCGATACCAACTATCAACCAGAATTGTGGCGTAAAATTGTTGCCGGTCCACGTATGTTTCCAAAAGAATATTGGCAAAACAATAAGCAAGAAGGACTACCTTTCTTCCGTCAACCTGCTGATGCTGACTTTTGGGAGAGCCCTACAGATTCGACAGACGAAGCCATTGCCGGTCCTATTCCCTTAGGTATCAAAGGTGGTTTCTTCTTTAACGGATTACGCTATGACTCATTTTATGTGTCAACAAACGGTGTAATCGCGTTAACTAATCGTAGATATTTCTATGATCCTAATGGAAACCGTGTAATTCCTCCAGGCGCTACAAGTGCTTACGACCCAATGAGTATGGACTGGTTTGCCGGTGGTGTTCGTGGTCGTGATACACTTTGGGTTCGCAACTGGAATAATACTCAAGACTCAATCAACCCTAATACCGGAGCGAGAGTTCCTGATAGAGATGGTTTAGGCAACATTCAATATAAGAATGGTTTGAATGACCCTGCTCCTGATAACTTTGGTTATCAATTCTCTGTATTAGGTATGGACCCAACTAATCCTCAAGCTTTCAATCCATCAAACACTCTCGGAGGTATAAGAACTCGAGGTGGTGACGTCATGACTGCTATCAATGCCAACTCAAAAACAGCCCTAATTGCGGTTTTTTGGGGTGATATGATGCTGTCGCAATACGAACCTGAAAGTAAAGTTCGAGATGAGCATGGTATGGCGTTCTATAAACGAACCTATACTAACGACTCATTGATTATTGCATTCTATAATGCTCAACCTAAAGGCGGTTTAGCAGGTCCTTTCGGTAACGTAACTATGCCACCCGATATTAGACCTACTACTACTGAAAATTATGTTACAGTTGATGCACATGTTGTTTTATCTGCTGTTGATAGTAGCATTACTATCCACTTTACAAGATTGTCTGACGGTTGGAACACAACAAGCCGTAAAACTCCTGCTCGTGAAGTAATTAGATACAACACAACTTGCGGTGTACGTGGTTTTGCACGTCACGTCAATTTTGGCAAGGGTGGTATTCTTGATGGCTCACCATGGGCTGGTGAATATATTCAAGGAACAACATGGTTCCAAAGTTATCGTTTAAACAATTCGGTAGTTCAATATCCGGATGGGAAATCAACAGTTAAGTTTAAACAATGGCAAAACACTATTCGTGTTGCCGATATTCAATATCGTATTAGAAGCTTGGATCCGAAAATTGATGAATCTGAAAAGTTGAAATTTACTCAAACAATTCCTACAACACTTGTTAACGATTATGAAATGTTAGCAGGTCATGAAAGATTGGGTGCAATTCAACCGGTTGCATTGATCCAAAACCTTACAAATGAAATTCAAGGACCCGGTGGCGTTAACTTTGTTAAGCAAGACCTTAAATTCCGTGCCAGATTCCAACTACGTAACGTTATCACAAATAGAGTAATCTACAATAGATTAGTTCCTATTGATGAACTTTGCTTAGGTTTGACTGACGAAAACCCACAAGAATGTATGGGCGATCCTTCAGTTCGAGTTCGTTTAGGTCAATCTGTCACTGTTTCTAATGGAAACTACAACTTTACTCCTGTAGCTAACTTCAAAGCTACCGGTTTCAATGGTGTACCTCCTTACTATTTCGTTCAAGTTCAATTCCCTCCATTCGAAGCTAACGAATTTATTGATAATCATATTGGTAAACTTCGTGCATATATTATTGCAGAAGCAATTGACCCTAAATCAGGTGAAAAACTTCGTGATAACTGGCCCTTTGATGACTCATCGAAAGTAAATCTATTTGTAATGAGAAGATATTATGATGACCATCCAAATCCATTATATCGTAACTTCGAAGATGATGGTACTGTATTCCATGTAGATACTGAAACCGGCGATGTTATTCCTTCAGCTTGGAAATGGGTCAACATCAATGCCGAAATGGTTTCCGGTGATATCGTTTCAAAATATCCACTTCCACCAAGAGGTGAATACGTTGCAGCAAACTATCCAATAGGAATTTCATCCCCAAGGACTTTGAAATCACCTGTAATCAAAATGAATCGTGTTCAAATGGACGGCTTTAGTGAACCATTGCCGGCTTATATGGATAAAAGATCGCCTAATCGCGGTGGTGACGAAATTCGTTCTTTCCCGATTGATTTACGTGGAAAACCGAATCCTGTATTGACTTTATCTGTACAAAGAGCTACATATGAAGAAGACCAACCAAGAGGTTTCAGTGACCAAATATTGAAAGGTCCGGAACCAAGAGTTTATCAAAATCCAAATCCATTGAATCCATATGTTAATGGTAACGCTGTTAGTGCTGTGCCTGATGAATTAGTAGTTGAATTTGCAAAACCTACAAGTGATGGTATCAACCGTATTACTAATATTAAGTTAGAAGATTGGAGACATCACCCATTCAGACGCGGAACTAAAGATGCAGCTCTTACCAATATGGCAGCTTTGACTGTATTTGGTGGTGGTGGACATTTAATTGGTTTCTTAGAAAGTTTCAAAGATTCTACATTAGCTCTCCCGGGGGCTGCTGCTAGTGGTTTATTTAACTCTTTGAGACATGACCCATATGACGATGGTTTTGATTGGGAATATAAGAAATTTGCTATCGCAATCCCGGATACATTCGTACTTTGGGAAAATGATGGCGCTAAGTACTTCCGTTTCAGAATTAAAGTTTATGCCACTAATGACAAGAAATGTCTTCTTTGTATCGAAGATGATACAGATGATTTCTATGTGGATAACATAAAAATTCTTTATCGTGCTGAAGTAACAGACCTCGAGGTGAACTCGGTTAAGGTTAATTGGCCTTATACTCTTGTTCCTGCAAGTCAGGCTACAAATGTTCCGATTTCAGTTCGCGTATCTAATAATACCGATATTGATGCTCCGGGCTTCTCCGTTAAAGTCAAGATATTCAGAGCCAATCAATTAGGTGAGAAAATTGAAGATGACCCAATTTATTGCCGTACACAAGTTATTTCAAACCTTGTTAGACGCGGAACTTCTGACGTTAACATGCCTGGATGGAATGCTCGTCAAAGCCAAGTTGATACTATAGGATTCTATGTTTTAGAAGCTATGGTCGTGATGGCAGAACGTGATTTGGTAAAAGAAAATGACTCAACTTACTCTAACTTCACATTAAGATTCGGTAGATACTTTGCATATGATCCTCCGGTTGCACAAGCAACTAACTCTGTGCCGGGTACTGTACCTACAATTGGTGGCAAAGGTTTGAATTTCTTAGTTCCTTTGAACCCTGCCGGAACTGCAAGAACAGGTCCTGCTTATGATAGAATTTTTGATGGTACAGGTGCTGTTGGTGGTAGTGGTTCAGGTGCAATTGCTATGAAATTCAATTTGCTTAACTCAGATACATTGAGAGGTTTCTCCATTTACTGGGCAGGATTGAATCGTGCCGCTGACCAAGTAACTTTCTCATTGTACGAAGGTGGCGAAAGATTACCTAACACTAATAATGAAAGAGCTAGAATTATTACTACTCGCGGTGGTCCAGGTTTCCAAAATATCTACGAAAGATATGTTGATTACTTCTTCTCCCAACCAATGGTTCTTGAAAAAGGTACTTATTGGATAGGCATTTCTCAAGATGGTCAAACCGGTATGGAACTTGGAGCTTCTGCTTCACGTATGGGTATGAGAACTATGGCTACATTTGTCTCACTTCAAGGTATTTGGGGTGAATCAGGTATAACTTTGAGTATTGACAAAAACTTCAGAAAGGTTATTCAAGGTAAATTACAAAATGATAACTATTTCGCATTCCAAAACGTTGCAGGTAGCTTATCATGGATTGAATTTACTCCGGCATCAGGTAACCCCGCATTCGCTCATCTAAATCACTGGGGTAATACACCATATGATCCTCAAACACAAACATTGACAAATGGCTCATGGATACCGATGTTACGTCCTTACTTTGGACCAAAATCACATGGTTATAATGCTGATGTTTTCCAATGGTGTATGGATGATATTCCTGTCGAACTCTTATCATTTGATGGTAAAATTCGCGAAACAGGTATTGACCTATTCTGGGAAACTGCTTCTGAAGAAAACAACTATGGTTTCTACGTAGAAAGAAGAATCAATGACAATGACGAATTCGACCAAATCGGTTTCGTTGAAGGCGTTGGAAACTCTACTATTATAAACCGTTATAACTATCATGACAATAACGTAAATGTTGGTTCAACTTACCAATATCGCTTACGTCAAATGGACAGAGATGGTTCGCAAGCTTGTACTTATTCACAAATCGTAACATTAACTTACGACAGAATTGGTGCATTGGTTCTTGAACAAAACTCACCGAACCCGTTTGCTAGCCAAACTCTTCTTAAGTTCAACTTACCATCAACTCAAAATGTGAAACTTGAAGTTGTCGATATATTCGGTAACGTCGTTCGCACTCTTGAAAATGGTGTTTTGAGCGCCGGTCTGAAGACTTACACATTCGATGCAATTGACGGCAATGGCACTCCATTATCAAATGGTAGCTACATTTATCGCTTGACTGCTGAAAATGAAATCTTATCCGGTAAGATGACAATTATTCGTTAATCATACTATTGATTTATTAATTATAGCCCTTTGCATTTGCAAGGGGCTTTTTTGTTTAAATTAGGAAAAATCATTATGTCAGAATCAATATTCACTAAAATTATCAATCGCGAAATCCCTGCAAATATAGTTTTCGAAAACGATGATGTAATTGCTTTCGAGGATATTAGCCCTAAAGCTCCCGTTCATATACTCGTTGTGCCCAAAAAGCCCATTGCTACAATCAATGATGCGAGTGCTGAAGATGCTGAATTGCTTGGAAAAGTATTATTAGCTGCGGCTGAAATCGCTAAGAAGAAGGGTATCGCCGAAAGAGGCTACAGATTAGTTATTAATTGCAACGAAGAAGGCGGTCAGTCCGTTTTTCATATTCATTGCCATCTTATAGGTGGGAAAAAATTAAGTTGGAATCCTGACTAAGTCTGAAAGAAAAAAATGGGGTTGATATTCAACCCCATTTTTATTTTTCTAAAATCTCAGAAATTCACCAATATACAGATTTATCAACTCAAATTTATCTTTGTAATTTGCATGTAAGCGATTTACCTCGCGATATGGGTCTCCGATAGGCTCATCCGATAAATCAAATGTGCCAAAATGCGTAGGAATCAGATTACGAGCTTTCATTTGCTCAGTAGCTTTCAGAGCATCAGCCGGAGATGTGTGTACAGGACCCATAAACCATTCAGGCTTATATGCACCAACTCCAATAATTGCATAATCTATGTTTGAAAATAATTCCCCAACTTCTTTGAAATGGCTCCCAAAGCCGGAATCCGAACAATAATAGATTGATACATCATCGCTTTGGATATGAAAAGCGCCCCAAAGCTTTTTGTTAAATTGCAAAAAACCGCTGTAGCTCCAATGCCGTGTAGGCATAAATGTGATTTTAATATCATCTGATAAGATATTATACTGTTGGTACCAACCGGCTTCCTGGTATTCAGCCCCATCAAGCCAATCTTCGATATATTTCCCTAAGCGTAGCCCTGTTAGTACCTTTACTTTGGGATTGTTTTTAACTAACAATTTAATACTTTCTTTGCTCAAATGGTCATGATGGTCATGTGTAATAAGTATATAATCCAAATTTTTAATTTCATTTGGGTCAAATGGGAGCTTTGAATAGCGTTTCATAAACGAAACAGGAGTAGTGAAAATCGGGTCACTTATCATCAATTTGCCATTGATGCGGAAAAGATATGATGCGTGACCTACCCATAGCATACCGTCATCATTGCTTTCCAAAAATTCCTTGGCATGTCGGACTTTAAGTCTGAAAGTGTCATTTTCCTTTTCCTCGCGTTGTGGATTGCGAGCAAGTTTCCATTTAATCACTTTATTAAAATCATTCTTGAAAGGGAATTCGTGATTTACAAATTTGCATTCACTATCAATCGGGTTACCTTTCCAGCCTTCCTTAATGAATTTTAACTGCGGATTGAATTCGTAGCGTTCGGCTTTAGGTTCACCTTTCATTGTAAAATATAAAATCAATCCTATTGGTAAAATTAGTATGATTGACCATTTTATATACTTCATATTTGATTTTCACTATTGTGATTTAATTTGTTTTATAATTATCAAACTTTTAATCCTTTTTAAAACGAATTATTCATATGATTCTTTCATTTGAAATTATTCATAGAATAAATATATGAATGAATCGTCATATTGCTTATTATTCATATAGTTTGGGGATTACTTGAAAATAGCATTATTGGGATTTATACTAAGTTTTTTCGGATTGACTGCTTGTGCAAAAGATAAACCGGCAAAACACGAAAATTTTGAAACGAAAGATATCATTGTGATTGATGTCAGAACCCTAGCGGAATTTAATGCCGGTCATGTCGAAGGGGCAAAACTCATTCCTTATAATGAAATCGAGCGCGAAATTGCTAAAGTAACTAAAGACAAAAAAGCACCGATAGCTGTTTACTGTCGCACTGGTCGCCGTTCAGGCATAGCCCAAAAAGCTTTAGAGTCAATGGGATATGTTAATGTCGAAAACTACGGTTCTTTGAGTAATGCCAAAAGCATGTTAGAGCGAAAGAAGTAACGAGTTTAATATAATAAAATCCAAAAGGGGCGTGGAGCCCCTTTTGAGATGGTAATAAATGCTAAGGTTCGTTATTTTGCGAGAATGAACTTAGTCATATTTGAGCCCTTATTTGATTCTGTCCTTAAAAAATATGCTCCATTTGGAAGATTCAACTTGTTCAAATCGAAGAAATGATGATAGTTGCCTGAAATTCTGTGATTATTGAACAACACGGCTATATCTCTGCCTAATTCATCTACCAACACTATTTTTAATTGAGTATCTGTACTTAGAGCATAATCAAAGACAATATACTCGCTTGCCGGATTTGGATATACTTTGCCGAAATTTTGATAGGATTCCGATTGAATTACTTTGGACGCAATGTTTTCGTAATACTCTTTATATACTTGCTTAATTTGGCCAACAAGGCTGTTGTTTTCCGCGTCTTGCAATTGTTCGTCATCGCCACCCTTTGTTTTATCTACAAATCCTGCAATATCTTCAAAAGTACCGTCAGCTTCACCACCTTTGGCAGGTAGTGCAAAGTTAAGTGCAAATGCTATCCGAGCCTTGTCATTTGGACGTAAATGGAATGGACCTGTCGCGAGTATCGTTCTTATATCACCGGGCTTTTCTTGAATATCAATATCCCTATTTGAAATATAATCATATCTTTCATTGTCCGATAAAATGTCATCTTGTATTCCCCAAGATTTGAAAGTTACTAAGCCCAATTGTTCATTTGGTTCAAAAATAAGTTTATCAGTTCTCAAATATCCATTAGCATCAACTGCAGGGGATTGCATTACTGTAATTCCCATATAGCCAAATCCATGACCGCCTTCACCGGCGCTAGTATCAGTCCAAGCTACAACAAGATTCAAGTCTTCCTCTTCAAAATATCTTACCCTGTCATTACTTGCACCATTTAGTGCATTAGATGAAAGAGTTATGTCAGGGTCGTAAACACCCGCAAACCAACAATCCTTATAAGTTTCTGTTGATTTGTTTTCAATTACATAATATTGGATAACTACATCGTGCATGTTACCCGGTCCCCAAGAATAAATATGCGATTCGAATTGCATCCGTAAAGGATAACCCATATTTGCTCTTTGGGCAGTTCCACCTTCATATAAACGTAAATCTGTATCTTTGAAAACTGTTATCAAATCTTCATCAGAGATAAATAACGGTCCTTCGGGATAATTTTGCAAATTTCTCTTATTTTCGTCAAATACATAGTCATAAAGCGGTACTCCATAATGATACTTTCTTAAGGGGTCTGTTACCCAAAGAGGCCAATTAGGTCCATCACTTTCGATTTTTGGAACTCCGTTTTCCGCATACATATCAGTAGAAAAATATATTCTATACCTATTTGCATCTTTCAAAAGTGTGTCACTCTCTTCAATTCTACCGGGGGACATCCAGCTTCGTCCTGAATTTGGGTTATAACCAATTAGAACCATTTTGTTTAATTCTCCGGTAAGTGGGTCAGTTTTCTTAGCACCAAGCCAAAACCCGCTTGCAAATAAGTATTGATTGCTTGAGCCACGGGGCCAAAAACCACCTGCTTGGGAAGTTTTTAAGTCAAATCCAAAAATACCACGGTTTGAATGGTAAAACTCGAAATTGCTTTTTGTGTTTTTCTGTAAATCAAATTCACCTACGGATTGTCTTTGAAAATCTTCAGAAAACTTTGATTGGGCATTGACACTTGCTGAGCAAATAATAATTGTTGCGAAAAGGCATAGTAAAAATTTCATTGTAATTCTCCTTGAGTTAATTATTCAAATATTATTTAATGATATTAGTATCTTGTTTGGACTTTGATAGGAATCGTGAAATCAACATTGTTGTTAATGATAAGTGTGTCATAGTATAAGCCGGGAACGAAAGAATCTGCAATGAATACAACTTCGATTTTGCCCTTATCTGCAATATTCTCTTTCGGTGCTACATCTATAGGTAGCGGCTCATTGAATCTGTAAGAAAATAGTCCTGTTTTGTTTGTGTTTTCTACTGAGTAAATTGTTATAGTCATCGTTTCTGATTGGTTTGTTATGTTAATGAAATCGTTGATTACCGAACGCACTTTCATCGAGCCCAAATCATGCTCCGAAATATTGAGAAAGGACAAACTATCAGCAGCGTTAAACATTTTGAATATTAATTCCTGTCTGAAATTTGGTTCTGTAGTGATAATGTCCTTGCAGGAGGACAAACCAAGCACAATTACCATTGTGAAAGCCATTGTTAGCTTAATCATAATCTAAACTCCTTTAAAGTTTGTATGATATTCCATAGTTAATTAAAAATTTACGGGTATCGAACCATTTGTCTTGTTGTACAAATCTAAAATAATCCAATCCCGCTGAAAAAACAATTGACAAGTTAGGATATGCTTTGAATTCTAATCCTACTGCTGGTTTTATTACATAACCCGAGATATTGGCGCCTAATCCGAGTTGAAAGTATGTCTTGAACAAATCTGATTCGTAAGGTGATATGTGACTTAAAGCACTAAAAGTAGCCAAATTAGGTTGTTGAGTGTATCTGTAAACAGAACCAATTTCATCAGTGCCTTCGTAAATAGTGAAGTATGTGCTTTGGTCAATCCCGATGCCGAACTTAATTACTTCCGACAATTTGTAGAACACTCTGAATGCAACATTATTAAATTTATTGAAGGATTCAGGATTGATTGTTTCTTGTGGCATATGCCATGGGATTGATTGTTCCAAATTGAACGACCAATCGGGATTACTAATTTCATCGGACAAAATATTATCGAATTGATGATTTTGGAAAGGAGTAGATTGCAAACGCATTGCAGCTTTAGTCTGCGAAGCTAAATTGAAATCTTTCTCTACGGATAAATTTGAACTATATATTTCGCTTTTGCTTTGCAAATCATCTTCAGCTTTTTCCGAAATAGTTTCTTGACCATTTTCATTTAAATATATATAAACATATTTGATTGTTTCATTATGGGCTTCGATAGGACTTGACGAAATTTCAGACTTCGTAAGAATATCTTCTTTATCATCAAAATTATTATTTATAACTGTAGATTCAGTTATAGCTGATTTTTCAAGTAAATCTCCTTGCCCGTCGGGTTTGAAAAGTAAAAACATTATCAGAGCTGTTAATGCAGATGAAAATAGTACAGGTAAAAGCGTACTTTTAAATTTTGTTCCATAGAGAGCAGTTTTGCTCGTTGAAACCTGAGGGGTATCAATAGGTAAAGCAAGTCCTGCTTTGGCAAAGATACTGCTTTTGATTTCCGGACGTGGCGACCAATTTGCCAAATCCTGATTGATTGAACTTCCAATTGAATTAAAAGCTCTAAATTCTGACCTGAACTCCTGATTGGAAGCCAGACTTGCAAATAGTTCCGATTCTTGCGAATCACTCAAATTGCCATTGGCAAATTCTAAAAAATCATCTAAGTATTCCATTTTATACCTCCATCTTAATCAGCGTTGCTGAAAAGTGGTTTTACATATTTCATTATTTCTTTCATAACTCTGTGGTTTCTCATTTTCACTGCCGAAAGCCCTATGCCCAATTCTTGAGCTATTTGGCTTTGGCTCATCCCGCCAAACCATTGCATGATGAATGTTTCGCTGTATGCGTCGTCTATTGTAGCCAATACCCCTTTGATGATACCAATGATTTCGTCATTCTCGATTTTTTCTTGAAGATTAAAAGGGTTCATTAATTCGTCAATATCTTGAATGTCACGATATTCTATTGTTATATTTTTGGAAGATTTGTGATTACGATATTTGTCTATTGCTAAGTTTCTGGCTATTGTATATAAAAATGGGAGTATCGAATCAAGCTGTTTACCTTGTTTTATTGCCGTTATAAACTTCAACCAAGTTTCTTCAAATAATTCTTCGGATTCATGAATATTTTTTGATTTATAGGTGCAGTAAACATTCAATTTTGCAGCATATCTATTATAAATGATATCAAATATTCTACTGTCAAACCCGTTGTTGGTCTTGAGTTTTGCGATTAATTCTGCATCAGTATGTATTGTAAAATTGGTCATTTGATTTTATTTTTTGTACCCTTCTACTTATACAAACGTAACTACAAATCAAACGGTCACAAATTAAAATATGTGCTTTGGAGTTGAATTATTTGAAGAATTATAAATGCTATTTTAACCAAAAAAAAAAGCAACCGGCATTTAAGCAGGTTGCTTTTTAAAAGTAAAAAATTGATTCTCAAAAATAATACCCCAGAACGAGCCCTATTGTGTATAGTACACCGAAAAGGAGGTGCAATTGGGCACTTTTCACGTCACCCATCATAATTGCTTGTGGGTTTGATTGGTCGGCTGTTGCTATCATTTTGATATTATCTATTGCCGGTTTGAGACTGATTAATACGAGCAATGTCCATAATGGAATGAAACCGGTCGCAGCCATTACGACAACCGAAACATAGGCTAATGCAACGATGGCAATATATTCGATTTTTGTAGCTTTTGCACCGAGCAAAACTGCTGTAGTTGTGATTCCGGCAACTTTGTCATGTCTGATGTCTCGTAAATTATTTGCTATCAAAATTGATGCTACAAGGCATCCAACGGGTATGCTTATCAAAAATAGGTTGTAGTCAATGATGCCGGTCAATGCGAAGTTTGCACCGATAACCATAAGTGGTCCGAACATCAAATAAACGAATAAGTCACCGAGTGCCACGTATTTGTAGCCGAATGGAGTTCCTGTATAAAACATTCCGCCGATTAGACCGATAATCCCGAGAATTAACATTGGGTAGCCATGATATGCAACTAAAATTAATCCAAGGGCAAATCCTAAGGCAAATGAAGCGTATCCGCCATAAAGCACTGTTTTTGGTTTCATCAAACCGTCAACTAAAATACGGCTCGAACCAAATGTTTCGGGACGGTCAACACCTTTTTTGTAGTCGAAATATTCTCCGACTAAATTTGTACCTGTGTGAAAAAGAATGCCGGCAATCAAAATAACCGGAATAAGTTCCCAATATATTACACCGACATTATTGAACAAAGCCCAAGCTATCGCTACTATTATCGGGACGATTGTAGCGGGAAATGCAAATGGGCGAATCGCTTGCACCCATAAGCTGACTTGTGTTCTATCAGGAGCCATTGATACTGATGCCATTTATACCTCTCAAAAATATTCTTGAATAAAAAATTGTCAACGAATTAATCTTTATTTTATTAGTTATTCCTAAAAATAGGGAATCTACCCGGAGTCCACGGCGCATTCAATCGGTCTAATTCATTTTCTAATGATTGCAACTCACCTTCTTTGATTAGTTTAAGCTCATTGATTACACCGGTCAAACCTTCTGCTGCGATACTATAACTTTGCTCGTTTGTTACAGTAGGGGTGGAGCTTGTGTACCACGTTGTAAATACGATATATCCAATTCGACTTGCTATATCGAGTTTTTGATTTCCGGCTCTCTTGCTGATTGTGCTGTTGCCATTCAATTTTAAATTTATATCCGACATTTTGCTTTCGAGCGAGTTCAATCGTCCAAGTAAATCTGAACTTGCTCCCGGAGTGTTTTTATACGAAATTTTCATTAATTTAATTCGCTCATTCATGTCTTTCATTGTACGGTTGCTGGCTTCGACTGCTGCTTGCAATCTAACTACTCGATTTTGGAATTCCACCAATTGTTCTCTATTTTCAGCGGGTAAAGTGACGTGATTGAGTGGTTTGCAAATGAATTCGACTGCTTCGGTAATAGGTATAATTTTTCCGTCAATAACTTTCGACATCGAAACATAGTATTTGCCGGGCAATACGGGCATTCCTGAGTGAGTGTTCGGATTTGTCGTTGCGCTTACCGGATAGGGGCTTGGATAGCGTAAATCCCAACTAATGCGATTCAATCCGGCTTTTGGGGTCTCTTTTAATTGGCGGACAACTTCCTTGTTTGAATTCATTATAGTAAATATCAAATATGGTGCTTCTTCTTCATCTTCTGCTCTAAGCTCAGCCCATGTTGGATAGGGAAGAGCTTTCTTTTCTTCTGTTAATTTTTTGGCACTATCCAATCGAATTTGCTTCTTTGTTTTTGGCGCTTCCTTCATATAGTAAGTGAAAATAGCTCCATAGGGTGGATTTTCGGCTCTGTAAAATGTTTCGCCTTCGTTGCGTCTGCTTTTTGCGGATTCGGGAATATACATCAAAGCATCTTTTACAGGAAAAATTGCTGCTTCTTTTTCAAGGAAATCTTTGTTAATTTGGCGGAGCGGTGTGTAATCATCAAGTATATAAATCCCACGCCCGAATGTGCCCACGACTAAGTCTGATTCACGCTCTTGAATATCTAAATCGCGAACAGCAATTGTTGGGAATTTGCCCTTCAAGCTGACCCAATTCTTACCGCCGTCAATTGTGAAGAACAAACCAAACTCTGTACCTGCAAACAACAAATCGGGATTAACATGGTCTTCTTCGATTGTCCAAACGGGACCGTGCTCGGGCAAATTACTCGAGATTGAGGCCCACGATTTTCCTTTATCGTTTGATTTTAAAATGTATGGCTTGAAATCAGCATTTTTATGATTATTAAATGTTGCATAAACCACATTTTCATTATGTGCAGATGCCAACAAATCGCTTACATAGGTTGTTTCCGGCACACCCGGGAATTTATCGAATTTAGTCCAATTAGCACCGCCGTCCTCAGTCAATTGAATCAGTCCGTCGTCCGTCCCAACTATTAACATACCTTCACGGATAGGCGATTCGACAAGCGATATTGTATTGCCGAACAATGAAGTTGATTGATTCTTTGCAACAGCTTCGGGCATCCAAACTTTGCCCATTACTGATAACTCGTCGCGTGGAATTTGTCGAGTAATATCTTCGCTAATTTTAGTCCACGAATTGCCTCTGTCATCACTACGGTAAACCTTATTCGCCGCAAAGTAAAGCCGAGTATGCAAATGTGGGCTTATTATTAGCGGAGTATCCCAGTTAAATCTCAATTCCTCATCTTTTTCGGGTTGTGGTTGAATTCCGGTGATTTCGCCGCTTTTGCGGTCGAATCGTATCAAATTACCATATTGCCATTGTCCATAAACCAAATTTGGGTCTGTTGGGTCAATTTGCGGTTCATAACCGTCTCCGCCAACCACGAAGAACCAATCTTGGTTCAAAATTCCATATTGATGTGTTGTTCTCGATGGTCCGGCAAGCGAATTATTATCTTGTGTGCCACCGTAAACATAATAAAAAGGTTCGGAATTATCCGCTTGAACGCGATAATACTGAGTTACGGGCAAATTTTCGAAAAATCGCCAAGTTTCTCCCTTGTCATATGTTTCGTATAAACCGCCGTCACCGCCAATTATCATATATTTATTATTTGTCGGGTCGATAAAAAGTGCGTGGTCATCGACATGTCTTTCTTTCAAACTCAGCCTTTTCCAAGTTTTTCCGCCATCTTCGGTTACTTGTGTATATGTATCAAGTGAGTAAATTAAATCAAATTGAACAGGGTCGCAAACGATTTCCTGATAATATTGCGGGCTCGTGGAAACGTAGCTGCTTTGTTTAGACCACGTAGCTCCTCTGTCGGTTGATTTATAGAAGCCACCTTGCTCTTGGGCTGCTTCGACAATTGCATATATAACATCGCGATTCATTGGAGAAATTGCAAGACCGATACGCCCTAAATCAACGGAAGGCAAACCCTTATTGATTTTTACCCAATTTGCTCCGGCATCGGTACTTTTATAAATTGCACTTTCGGGACCGCCGTTGATTAATGTCCAAACGTGGCGCCTTCTTTGGTATGCCGAGCAATACAGCGTGTTTTTATCCATCGGGTCAACAACAATATCCGAAACGCCAGTGTTTTCGCTTATAGTCAAAGAGGCAGTCCATGTTTTGCCGCCGTCAATCGTTTTGTACAATCCTCTGTCACCACCCGGTCCCCACAAAGGTCCTTGTGCAGCTACGTAAACAATGTCGGAGTTGTCGGGGTCAATAATAATTTTCCCTATATGCTCCGATTTTTTTAGCCCCATGTTTTCCCAAGATTTACCGCCGTCAGTGGACTTGTAAATTCCGTCACCCCATCCGACGCTTCGTTGGCTGTTATTTTCGCCTGTGCCTAACCATACGATGTTCGTATTGCTCGGGTCAATCGCAATGCATCCCATTGAGTATGAGCCATAATTTTCAAAAATTGGTGTGAATGTGATGCCATTGTTTGTGGTCTTAAACACATTGCCCGAAGCAACAGCTACATAAAATTCGCTTTTGTTGTTTGGATTGACTGCAATATCCGAAATTCTGCCCGAAGTAAGTGCCGGACCGATTAGCCTGAGTTGTAATCCTGAAAAAGTACCCGAAGACATTTTATCTTCATCAGTCTTTTCTTTTTTTTGGGACATCAAATAATTGCTTGGTAGGGCTATGAAAACGATAAATAGAAGGATAAAAACTTTCATGAAAATAATTCCAATAACTTGAAAAAATGATAATTTTAAAATTAACACTTTTCAAGCATTTTATGAAATAATTATCTTAAAATTGTCATTTTTTTATTTAGTTCGAGATTTGGTCCTATGAGTCTGTAGATATAATTACCCATAGCAAATCTGGAGACGTTGAAACTAACTTCAAATAAACCTGGTTCTAACTCCGCTTCAAAGACTAATGCCACAAAGGCACCGGTAATATCAACAATCACCAATTTGTGAATGCCGCGCTCAATTGCCGAGAATTTGAATGTAGTAATTTCAGCAGCCGGATTGGGATAATTTTGCAACAAATTGAATACGCCCGTATTTGCAACCAAACGGACGCCGCCTTCCAAACAAAGTGAATCCAAACTAAAATAGCCCGAAACTTCCTCAATGGAAATTTCTTCTGAGGAGATTGCCACCGAGTTCTGAATTCTGATTTCCGTATCTGTAGTATCACCCAAAGTGGCGAGAAAGGGAATTTCAATTGCAGTCTCACCGTCAATTGGATTTGCTGGCAAAACTATTTCTAAAATTCTATAATTGCCGTCCAAAGTTCCTTTGTCTTCAGTCAGAGGATACATAATTTTGGAATTGAATCTCAATTGTGTTTTATAGCCTTGAGTTTGTGGCAATCCAACATCGCTCGGTGAATATAAATATAGTGGCAACATCACTGTATCGCCGGGTTTTGCCGAAATATTTCCGGCTTTGATTCCCGTAGAAGCCAATCTACGAACATCGGCGAATAGTTCGAGTGATAATTCATAATCGCACGGTAAATCGAAGTTGAATTTTTGGGTATAATTATTCCCCGTCGTTCCACCTTTGAAAGTGACAAATAGGGTAGAGGAGCCACCGGGTGCTGACATTTGGGGAATTATCGAATCAATTGAAAAGTGTGTGCTTTCAATCGGGTATTCCCAAAAAATAGGGATATTACTTTTATTATTTATAGTCGTAGTTTCGTGATATTCTTTGTTTTGAATCAATGATTCGAAAAATAATGGTGAAGGTGTCAATTCAATTTCAATATGTCCGGCAAAAGCATTGATTTCAATCAGATTTATACCTTCTACCGAATTTGTAGCATTTGATTCAATTGCCAAATAAGTTTTTTTAATGCCGGGCGTTTGCGGTGCAAATATTATTCTTACAATTCCTTCGTTTCCTGCATCAATCCTGTCGCTTGCGGGCAAACTAACAATTGTAAAATCAGCAATATCGCCATTTGAAAAATAAATATTATCAATAAATAGCGGCGTGCCACCTGTATTTGTGATTTCAATTGCATATTCAGGGCTTTGAGCATCGCAAATTAAATCAGGCAAATTCAAGAAATCAAGTATTTGGATTTGTGCCGAATTTGGTCCAACATAAGCATCAACGATGAGAGATTGGATATTATGGCAAGTATCGCGGAAATCAAATTTGGTATCAAAATATCCTAATGTTTGGCTGCCTAAAAATGTAACTGTCACTTCCGAACTATCATTGGGTAGCGTATTCATCGGGAAAATACTTTCCACAACAAACAAACCATTTGATTCGGGTAAAGTCCAAAATATTGGAATTGTGCCCGTATTGCGTAATTGGAATGTGCGAGTTTGGCTGATATTTACATCATCAACTAAAAATCTTAGCTTATTTTGCGAAAATTCAAATTCGGATAATTCGCGTCTTCCAAGAATATTTTTCGTGTGAATTGTTTTCCATTCATTTGTAATGTTTGTTTCTACAAGGATTTGCGCCTGGTCAAATTTTATTTCCATGCTTTCATAAATCACTATAAAGCTGGTCGAGTCACCAATCGGAACCAAAAAATTAGTCGCCGAAAGTTCTAATTGAAATTTATTATTCGGATTATTTTCAATTGTAATATTTTTTATTTGTAATTCGTGATTGCCAATATTGTAAATAAAGATTTCTTTCCGCCCGATACTGTCGTCGCAAAGCACTTTGATTTCATCCATATATCCTCCCGAGAAAGCTAATGCAGGGGCAATTCCTTCCCCATGTAATTCAAAGTCGTATGTCAAATTTTCAATTACATTATTGTTTTCACTCACTTCGGTAACTAAGAGTTTTGACGTTTTCCCACTTACCTTAGGAAGGAATTTCAAATTAATATCTCTAAAATTATTCTTAAGTATCGTAGTACCAATCAGTTCCGAGAAATCAAAATCATTAGTTTCGGGGATAAAATCTGCAATTGAATTTATAGTGTAATCAAATTCGTCGGACAGATTCCGTATTCTTATTGATAAAGAGGTCGAATCGCCCAATGGCACTTTACCAAAATCAATAATATCGGAAGTGCTGAGTAATATTTGCTTGCCGATTCCATACCGCAAGACTGATTTGAAAACCCCTGCACTTGTGTAATAAAGCAAGGTATCAGCCTTTCGATTCACATCTTTAGAATTGGTTTTTAATTGTGCAAATAATTCCAAATTTTCATCTTTTGCTAATTCAATCGGGAAATAATTAGAAAATCTGTAAATTGCTTTGAAATTATCTATCGGGTTTACATTATACTTAACGGCAATCGAATCAATTTTTATCGTCGCGGAATTTCGATTAATGAGTGCATTTTCAAAAACAATATTTTTAATAAAATTACCATCAACTCTGTCTTTGTAGTACAATGCTCCAAAATCTAAAATCGCTGTTTCGACATTTGGCAAAATAATCGAAAATGTGTTGTCCGAAATATCAATTTGTGTAAATTGATTTTCAAACGGTAAATCGTCCGGCGACCAAATCAATACTTCGCCATCAATAGTCCCACTTGCAATTTTATTCCCGTCATAGCTCCATTCAAATGTACTCACAATATTGCTATGATAATTGAATCTGTGCTTTACCATTCCGGTAGCAGGTTCCCAAAGTGAAATAGTGCTGTCCAAACTTGTCGTAGCCACGTATTTGAGTTTTGGGTCCCACGAAGTAATCATCACATTTTTGCTTGTATTTTGCATATTTAAAACTATGCTTTGCGTTGACAAATTCCAAATCGATATTGTTTCCAAATCAGATGCAACGGAAAGAGTCATCCCCGAAGCATTAATCGACACGGAATTGACTTTTGCATCGGAATTTTTGAGCACTGCCACGGAATCATCCGCTAAATAGCAAATTGCAATATTGCCGGAGGAATATCCTGCAACAATTAAATCGCCCTTTGGAGACCATTTTGCGTCATTTGCTCGGGAATTATCAGGAGTATAAACCTTTATAACCGAGCGACTTATCGCATCAAATATTATTAATTGTCCGGATTCAGTAGCTGCCAATAATTGCAGTTTTGTCGGATGCCAATCAATTTTGCTTATTATTTCATTATTATATGACAAAGTAGTCTTAGTCTCTATATCAAGTCTAATAATATGAATTACGCTATCATTTCTTGAAATATGTGCAACATATTGGTCATCAAAACTCAAATCCATATCAATTATGCTGAATAAACCACTTGCAATTGTGGCGAGTGGGTCAGCCTTTGCAGGGTCCCAAATTCGGATAAATCCGTCTTGACCGGCTGTGAATAACTGAGTTGATTGTTGATTCCATTGCAAAGATACTACGCGGTTGTTTAATCCATTTAGCCTAACGATTTTTTTTGTAGAACCCTCTTTGGAGAGATGTCGCAAGCGAATTTTATTCTGGTCATTAATTCTGCTTGGGACAGGATTCCAATTGAAGCTCATTTGGTCGCCGATACCGATTGTATTCCAGAAATTTCCGTTATCGAAAGTGTGGTCAATCGTAACTTCATCTGTGGGCAAAATTCCTTCCCACTTTATGTCGTAATTGCTTCCTGCAAATAGACTTTCGCCACCGTTTGGCTGCAAAATCTTGAGAGTTTTGACAAAATTGGGCGAAAATACCGAACCACCTGCCAGATGAAGAATCGTTTCATCGCATAAATCGCTTTGAATACGCACTTGACCATATTTATACGCTGTATCAGTCGGCGCATATTCGATTTCCAGCTTCAATGTAGAATCTTTCAATATTGTAAATGGCGTAGCGGGTTTATTAACTATCCTAAAGGGCAAGTCTATAGCCATATTAAATACTTTCAAATCCGCATTTTTAGCCGTTAAAAATAGCGAATCTCTACGGATTTGGGGTGATTTGACAATTCCAAAATTGATGCTCGTCCCTTTAGCAAATGCAAACCCGGCTTTATGTTTATTGAGCGTAAGATAATTAATCTCGCTATTAATTCCCGAATGAGATAGCATGACTGAAGCTATTTTAGTGCAAGACTTGTCGTAAAATGAAATCTCGTTTGGCTCAAACCCTGCTGCATGAAGAGATATTCCGCTTAAAGCATTTTGAAAATTTTCAGCATCGGAGATTTTTTCAAAGTAAGTTCCGCCTGTTAATTGGCATAATTTCTTATAATTATCCGACGCAAAGCCGTTTAGCACAATTACATAATATGCAACATCGGCAGCGATTAAATCATCAAGCTCGAAATTGGGCAAATCGTCGTAAAATTCATCAAAAACTAAGATAACTGAGGCTTTTCTCTCCCGATTTGCAATTAAATTGCCCAATAAAGGGTACGAATTTCCTTTTAAAATTAAATTTGAAATATCTTCCGTATTTGAAAATGGCAAATCATTCAGAGCAGTTGTGAGCTTTGTCTTGTCATCGCTAAAATCGCTCAGAAGTATAAGAGATTCGGAGTAGCCTACAACTGCACTTTGGCTGCCGTTATCATCTAACAATGTCAGGTAATGCTGCCACGAATCTCGGATTAGCTGCTGTTTCGATTGCATTGATTCTGACAATGACATGCAAAAGACAAAATCGTTAGCCACCGGTTCAACACTGGCATTACCGGCGATGAACTCAAAATCCGCATTTCCGAATGAATTTCGAAGAGATAGCTCCGATGAAAGCACATCTATTGGGGTATTTCCCTCCAACACGTAAAATTGGCTCGAAATCTTAGGATAGTTCTCATTCGAAGTGCCGAATGAAACAATTTTGTCAACTTGGGAAAAGGCAAAAGAATGCAGTATCGCAACAAGAGCAGCGATGAGTATTGCCCGGACTGACAATTTTGCATTCACTTTAAACCCATATCAAAAATTCACATTATCAAATCTAACAAAATTAACAAATTCTTTACTTATTGCCTAACATAATATTTAGACTCATTCAACTATTCTAAATTGTTATGAGGTGGATATTGGAAAAACTTGAGTTTTAGCAAATAATTAAGCTCGAACAACGTGTGTACCAATATGGTAACAAAAGGAGGTAAATATGATTATAATTAGCAGTCGCGAGTTCAGGCAAAATCAAAAATATTATCTTGATTTGATTGACAAGAACGAACATGTAATTATCCAGCGCGGAAAGGACAAATCGTATAAAATTTCTGCGGTAGATGCAGATGAACGCTTAATGTCTGAGGCGGAATTCATTGAGAAAATTAAAAAGTCAATCCAACAAGCTAAAGATGGCAAATTGAAACTAATTTCGAAAGAGCACCAAAATGAATTGCTCGGTTTATGATATATAATATTGAAATTACAGAAGTTGCTGAGAATGATATCCGAAAACTTAGAAAGTCAGGTGATAAAGCATTACTTAAGAAATTGAATTTACTTTTTGATGAACTTAGGGAGCATCCTTATACGGGAAGTGGCCAAATAGAACAACTCAAATTTTTTAAAGAGCCTACATTTTCTCGGAGAATCAACAGGGAACACAGATTAGTTTATAGAGTTTATGATGATACCGTTGTTGTGATTGTTTTGAGTTGTTTCGGGCATTATGTTTAGTTGAATTTTGGATTTAATAAACATAGCCCACGAATTCATTCGTGGGAAATTGAAATAAAATGCACCTCACCCGACCCAAAATTGTAGGGACTGCAACAGCGTTCTGTCCAAATATTGGTCATTCTGAGCCGAAGGCGAAGAATCAAGTTTTCATAAAATTCATGGATTCTTCACTTCGTTCAGAATGACATTTTCCTTTGATGTGCCACACCTGAAACCTACGGACTACTCTCTCAAAATTTTATAATCTTATGGCTTTGCTTGTTATCGGTGCCGATGACGGTGATGAAATATGTCCCGGGTACTAAATCCGCTATGTTGATTTCAAGAACACTTGCATGACCTATTAATCCCTTTCTCAAGATTCTGCCTTGCATATCGCTAACATTCCATTTACCCATCACAAATTCAGGAGTTATATTTAATGAAACAATACCATTTGATGGGTTGGGATAGACCTTGTTAGATTCTTGAGACATTGCATCTTCTACTCCCACAGTCCCGTCAAATTTATATGCTATCAATGCAAGACCGGTCCTTGAATACCAAGCATTTGAATCTGCTAAGAAAGGTCCTGAAGCTCGAAATTTTAAAGATTCAAATCTATCTTCTTTCAAATTATATATTTGGTTTACATATTTTAGTTGGGGATCGTTTACTCGGTATATTATCTTAGTATCGTCCATACTAATCGTAAAGGATAAGTTTGGATACTCGCTGATTCTAATATTCTTCACTATAGTTCTTGTGTCAGGGTCGAATATACGGATATAACTATAAACTTTGTCGTCACCCGGAAGTTTCACCTCTTCAGGAAATGCCATTTTGTTTGATGTGTTGAAATATTGATAAGGGAAGTGGCTACCTTGCGGAGTACTGGCTCTGAATATTATTTCCTTTGTCTGCCTATCGTATATTTGAAATAAACCCGGACCATTTTTTATAATCCAGAAAGAAGTAAAATTGAAATACCTGCTATCATTAGTAAATTCTTTACCAAAGCTTATCATACTTTGCTGACTTCCGATATGTAAGCTATCCTTCACTATTCCTGTATTCAAGTCACTAAAGTAAATCATCTGTCTTGGAGAGCTGTAACTGATAAATTCATTATCGGGAGATATAAAATATGTGCCGACACCATCAATTGGAATGTTTAATAATTCCCTCGAGAGTGATTTAGATTTTGTGTCATATTCTCTTAATATTTCATCAACTTGATTATAAACGTAAAATTTGTCACCTAAATAATTTGTAAATAAGTACATCTCAGTTTCTGAGTCTGTCACATACACATTTTCTCCGGTTTTCAAATCAATAAGATAAAGAGTCGTTAATTTAGGCTTTGAATTATACTTTGACATAACAATCATCCTGCCTTGTTTGCAAACAGTAAAATATGTCAGGTCAATATCATCTCGTCTCCAAATCTCTTCAAGCAATTTGGGTTCGCCTTGCGTCCATAAAGGAGTGAATTGGCATAGTAATAATGTCGTGATAGCGGCTACAAGGAATGATTTCTTTTTCATAACAGCTTCCAATATATTTTTTTTAAATATAGGAAAATTTTCCCATTTTCCAATATTTAAAATACACATTAAAAAGCAATAAAGTTACAAATTATTTGAAAAAAAATGTGTTTAGGGGCAAAAAAAACTAAATCACCTCACCCCGACCCTCTCCGAAGAAGAGGGAGAAAGACCCGAGTTGTAGGGACAGAACAGCGTTCTGTCCAATTAATGGTCATTCTGAGCCGAAGGCGAAGAATCAAGTTTTCATAAAATTCATGGATTCTTCACTTCGTTCAGAATGACAAGACACATGGATTCTTCACTTCGTTCAGAATGACAAGACACATGGATTCCTCACTTCGTTCAGAATGACAAGACACATGGATTCCTCACTTCGTTCAGAATGACAAGACACATGGATTCTTCACTTCGTTCAGAATGACAAGACACATGGATTCTTCACTTCGTTCAGAATGACAAGACACATGGATTCTTCACTTCGTTCAGAATGACAAGACATCTACAGCAGCCAAAAAAAAAGCTGCCCATTTGGACAGCTTCGTTTTAATAATTAGAAAATCAATTTGCGTATTTGACTGAACAACCGTATGGAGTGCTTGTTTTGGTGGAAATAGCTTTGCCGGACATTCCTTCGTCAAGTGCTTTTTTGACATAATTTTCGGCTTTGGCGTTGTCCGCAATATCTGTGGAGCGGATGCTGTCTATCGCACCTTGGTAAACAAGCTCGCCCTCGGGATTGATTATAAACATGTGTGGCGTTGTTTTAGCTTCGTACTTTTTGCCGACCGTCCCATCTTCATCAATTAAATATGCTGTCATATTTACGCCCATTTCGCTCAAGCGTTTGTTTATTTCATTCTTGTCGAAATTACCTTGTTTGCCGGGAGCAGAGGAGCAAATTCCCAACCAAATCACGCCTTTATCGGTATATTGTTTTTGAATATTTTGCATGTTTTTTTCCTTGTAGTGCTTGACTACAAAGGGACAATCGAAGTTAATCCATTCCAAAACAACCCATTTACCCGCAAAATTGTCCAATGAATGAGTTCCACCTTTGGAGTCCACGAGTGTGAATTTTGGAGCTGCTTTACCCAACTCCGCTTTTTCTGCTGCCGTTGAAAGCGAAACGCTCATCAAAAGCAAAACTATTACCGAAATCATTAATTTATACATAAAATGTCCTTAAAAATTTTAAAAAAATTATTTATTTATTTTTACTTATTTATTATCGGAATATCAATATAAATAGCCCTATTTGCCTTATCCGCGATTATTGCCGTATCGGAGACAATCAGCCCTTTAATTCTCTCGGGATTTGCTTCCCTGTATTGGTCTAATTCCAATCCAAATGTAGTCGAAATTCCTGCTTTTGTCAATTTTTGCTCTGCACCATTTACCATATAACCTTCCTCTATTGGAAAGAATGTCAAATTTTTGGAATGATGTAATTCACCTGACAAATTAAGTGTTAACCTGTCTCCTACTATCGAAGCCGCAGCACTTACAGGATGCTCTCTAAGTGGTAATTCTGAGGTAAATTGCCCGAAAAGTGGCAGTTTTTCAATATTTAACTCGTGCATATGCGTTACATTTATCGTAAAGCTCTGCTTTTTACTTCCGGTCAAACATTCTTCCTTGCAAACTAAGAATTTGATGAGTGCATCAATTTTCACATTTCCGTGAACAGCATTTGGGGCAATAGTAATGGGAATCAGATGTAAAACTTCCTTTTCGTAGCCATAATTTGCAAATTCGTCGAACTTGATTTTTTGTGGTATCGGGAAAATCATATCGGAGGAATGCCATCCTTGGGGCAATTTTAGTTCGACTACTGTCGGCAAGCCTGCATCACCGGGATTTTCCCAGTATGTATGCCAATCTTTTTGAATTGTGAATTTGACTGCAAGCAAAAATGTACTGCCCGGCAATGCTTTCACATGGTCGGTGAACAATTCGATTTTCACCAAATCCTCAGCTTTGGGCTTTGGGTCTTTGGATAGCAGTAAAATAGGAAGAGTCGCAGCAAATACAAAAACTAATATCGCTAATTTTATAATTTTCATTGAGGGTGATTTTTAAATATAACATTCTTTACATAATAATACGTATTTTTGACATTCATATTTTGTTAGACAGGGGTAATTTATATGTTGCAGGGCTATTTGAGCATTGTTGAGAAAAGACTAAAAGAACTGAAAAAAAAGAAACGCAAGGAATTTGCTTATCATATACCAAAATTATGGCATGATACGGATGAAATCGGCTCAGAAAACGTGAATCCATTCGATTTTTATTTGAATAAAATTGAAGCCATTCGCAATTCCGAAAATCAAAGCGTGACAAATCCTCACAAGCCGATTATTTATAATATGTTCTTGAGATATACAGCAACATTTGACCACAATGCCGACGGTACAATCGGTATAGAGCCACTTGAAACGGGTTTCAGAGAGACGGGCACTTTCCTGAAAGGCATCGCATTACTCCCATATATCAAATCGCTCGGCACTACAATCATATATTTACTCCCGGTGACTTCAATCGGAATTGACGAAAAGAAAGGAACGCTTGGTTCGCCATACGCAATACGCAATCCCCTGAAAATTGAAGAAACACTCGGCGAGCCAATTTTGGACATTGATATCGAAGTGCAATTTAAAGCATTTGTCGAGGCAGTTCATATGGCGGGAATTAAGTTGGTCACTGAATTTGTATTCAGGACTGCGTCTGTGGATAGCGACCTATCGCTCGAGCATCCCGATTGGTTCTATTGGATAAGCGATAAAATCAACAACAGAGCAAAGGATGCGAAAAATGAAAAGCAATATGGTCCGCCGATTTTCAATAATCATGAACTTTCGACGATTAAAAATAAAATAAAATCCGGCGACTTAAAGCACTTGCCGCCACCGCACCAAGTTTTCAAAGATATGTTCACCGAAACACCCAAGAAAGTTGCGCGCGTAGAAACAAAGATTCGCGGCTTACTCAACAAAAAGGTTGAAGTGCGGATTCCCTGTGCATTTGCGGATTGGCCCCCCGACGATGTGCAGCCTGTCTGGAGCGACGTAACTTACACACGAATGTATGAGCATAGCAATTTCAATTATATCGCATATAATACTGTGCGGATGTACGATTTGGCATTGGCTAAGGAAAATTACGAGGTGAAAGAGCTATGGGATTTCATTGCCGATATCATCCCCTATTGGCAGCAAAATTTCGGATTGGACGGAATGATGATAGATATGGGGCATGCACTCCCCGAAAAACTTCGCAAACGAATTATCAGCGAAGCCCGAAAAGACAAACCCGACTTCATTATTTGGGAGGAAAATTTTGTACCATCGAAGCAATCTGCCGATGAAGGCTATGATTGTGTTGTGGGATATTTGCCCTTTGACGCACATAATCCCGAACGAATCAAAGATTTGATTAGACGATTCCAGCACAATGATTTTGCGGTTGATTTTTTTGCGACGCCTGAAAATCATAATACTCCAAGAGCGGCAAGCCGATTCGATGATTCAAACTTCTCGGCAATGATTTATGCACTATGCATGGTGCTTCCGGTGCCACAATTCATTCATTCAGGATTCGAGTTAGGCGAACAAAATCCGGTAAATACGGGATTGGGATTCACTATTGAGCAAATCGAAAAATTCCCTGCCGAAACGCTGCCCTTATTTTCCAATATTGAGATGAATTGGCTAAATAGGCAAAATATTATAAATGCGATTAAATCCGTTAACGAATTTTATGCAAAATATCCGGAAATATTCTCGCAAGAATATGAATTCATGTTATTGGAAAGCTCACAGGATGTTGTAGCATTTTTGAGACGTGCAAAAAGTTGTAACTCGGAATTGTTATTCGTGGCAAATTTCAACCCTGAATCGCCGCAATCAGTGCAAATTTCCAGCATGGAAGGAAATATTCGTTTCGAGAGCAATTCCGGTCAATCATATGAAGTTGAAGACGGCAGATTGAATTTCAATTTGAATTCATTTGAGTTTGTGTTTGGCTTTTTGGAGCAAGCTGTCAAAGAATAATAACTAAAATATTTTGTTATGAAAATCAATTTGATTACATTTAACATACAATTGTAACACATTTGTTTTAAATCATGTTGGTGGGGCTACAATGATGGATTCCCTTAAGTATTTCATTGCGTTCGTTATATTAGTAGCAGCATTTCAGTCAAGGAGTTTTGGGCAAAAACCACCGTGTTGGTCCGATTATAATGATTTATATTTCAGATTTGAACATCTACCTTATAAACCTTATATAACTGATGATATGCCTGAAGATGTTCGTGTCGGATATATTTTGCTTGATTCGGTAGAGAAAGATTTTCCGGATATAAGGTTTTTTGCTCATAATGTTCGTCAACACGAATACGATACACTTCGCTATATAATGAAATATTTATACAAAGTAGTTGATTATAATCCTATACTTTTTAAATTAACATCTAATTATATTTCAGCAAATACAATTATTGACCAAATTCACAACACTGCGACTGAACATTCGCCCAAACCCTATCTTGAAAAATTACTATTAGAATCCTCGATAATTGCTCATGTATTTGTTGAGGACACTTTGAATTTTATTGAACATGGTTCCGAAAATACATCTTCAATTGTAACTTGTTCCATACTTGATAATATTAAAGGGAAGGTATTGCCGGAGGCTAAAGTAAATAATCTTAATCCTCTTACACTCGCAAATAACACAAATAAATTAGAAAATTTACCAAGTAATTATTTGCAATTCACATATAGACTTGAATGGGGAAGATTGCCTGAAAATGAAGTCATTGCCTATGATGTAGTACATACACTAGTTGATGAAGATGGAAAAGTATTATACCCTCCAATGATGATGGATTCAACAGGAAGCGGCTGGGTAAAAAAAGGTAAAGAGTATATCGTATTTCTGGACTTATATTCAATTTGCGATGATTCAAGCTATTCATACTTAACTTTAACTCCACGCGTGAGGTCATCCGCAACGTGCAATGTTTACCCAATTGAAAATGGATATGTTATTGACCCCGTTAACGAACTTGGTTTTGGCGAAAGAGTTGAAGTAAATTTATTTAAAAATTTATTAAATCAGCGAATAAATGAAATTGTAAGTTACGGCGATTAATGGGAGCTACCCCAAGCATTTCAACACGATAGTTGTTATATCATCGAATTGGGGTGCATTACCGGCAAATTTCTTAACGTCGGCTGAAATAGCTTGAGCGATATCGAAAGAATTGAGGTGCTTTACTTCCTTGATGAGATTAATCAGCCTTACTTCGCCATATTCCTCTTTTTTTTCATTGTGCGACTCGGTCACACCATCAGTGAACATAATGATTAAATCGCCACTTTCCAAAACAATATTTCCCGTGTTATAGCCAAAATCATGCTCCATAAAACCCAGTATCAGCCCGCCTTCGTGCAATTCATGCATCGTATTGTCGGATTTGAACAAATATGGCGGATTATGCCCTGCATTAAGATATGTGAATTGATTATTAGTTTGGTCGAGCACACCGAAAAAGCAAGTAACAAACTTGTCGGGGCTTGTGTTTTCGTAGAGTAATGAATTAATTTGATTTGCAATTGAAACGGGGTCAATTTGGTTGCGTGCGAGCACTCTCAAAGCTGCCTGAGTGTTTGCCATAATCAATGATGCAGGGATTCCTTTGCCCGAAACATCAGCAATAGCGAGCAAGAGACGATTTTCGTCAATTTTGATATAATCGAAATAGTCTCCCCCAACCTGATAAGTGGGCAATGAAAAGCCGAAAATATCGAAATTCTTTGTGACAGGCGGGCTTTTGGGCAATAGATTTTTCTGAATTTCGAGGGCAATCGAAATCTCGCTTTCAAGCCGTTTTTTCTCGATTTCTTCAGTAAAAAGTCTCTCGTTTTCGAGCGCTGCCATGGCAGTATTGCCAATAGCTTCGATGAAAATCAGATTATCGGAATTAAAAGGCTGCTCGTTCATCCGATTTCCAATCAACAAAACCCCGATTTTATTCCCCTGCACTTTCATCGGCGAAATCACAGCGATTTGCTTTTTGACACAGAATTGATAGGCTTCGTGACTCAAATCAGATTTTTCGATAGGCGTCGCAGTCTCGCATACAAGCAGTTCTCGTAGCAAAGATTCGGAAACTTCCAGCCCGATTCTGTCAATAATTTTGTGGAATTGCTTCTTGTCATTTTCGATAAAAACAGCAAATTTTGAAACGGTTAATTGACCCATTACGGTGAGTGAGAGAGTTTTGATAATTTCATCATGAGATAGCAAACTCCCGAAATCGCGGCTAACTTCGTACAATGCCGAAAGAAGCTGGCTACGCCGTTCTGCGACGCTTTTTTCGCGTTTGTAAGATTCGAGCATAAATGAATTATTGATAGCATTAGCAGTAATCGAGGACAAAAGCTCGATGTACTTTTTCTCATCTTCGCTCAAATCATGAGGTATCAGCGGGTTGCTCAAGCAAATCAAAGCATAGAGTTTATCCTGCTTACGAATTGGGATTATGTATCTGATGCTGTCTAATTCGGTGGATTCGACGATTGAAACATATTTATCGGGATTGAACTTATTCATCAGCTTATAAAAATCGAGCGCCGTGTGACCTTTTTGGATAATCGGAACTAATCTGCCTGATTCATTCGATAAAATTACGCCGCTTGTAATGAGCAATTTGCCCATCAAACTTAAAAGGGAAATATTCAAGATTGAAGATTTGTCGCTACTTTCGTAGAGTTTGGCGCTAAGTTCGAGCAATGAACTCAGATTTATAAAATTCGAATTAGCCATCAATTATTAGGATAAATTGCGAAAATTTTACCGGCGAACTTACCCTTTTGAAAAATCTCTGCCGTACTATCATCAGCTAAGGAAATTTCGGAATTATCGCCTGAGGTGTATAGTATCAGTTCAGATTTTTCACGATTATATGCAATACCGTCGTAAGCGGTTCGAAACATTAGAGCGATTTTATCGGGATTTCGCAAATCCAATCTGAATAAACCCATTTGCGTCTGAACAAATCCCCAATCTGTTTGAGTAACTTCAAATCCGCGAGGATACTGCTCAAGAGCAGGTAATTGTCCAAAACCCAAATCAACCGTTGACGACACAGTTCTCGACTCCACATCAATATATGTCACCATAGCATTGCTTTTGGTAGGATTTGCTTCGTTACCACTAACACCGGATGAAATCACAATCGAAGTTTTGCCATCATCGGTGAATCTAATAAATGTGGGTCCGGAATGAACTTTGATTGACTCTTCAACTGCTCTCGTGCGAGTATCAATTACATGGACAAGATTGGCAACTTTATCCGCAATATGAACTTGATTGCCGTAAGAGCTTATGCCAACAGGATGAATGCCGCATTTAATATTTCTCGCCACTTCGTAAACCGTAAGGTCAACTATAGATACATCATTGCTTTCTTGGTTGAGTACGTATGCGTCTGTTGCATTTGCAAATGTGATAGAGACGGGTTTCAATCCGTATGGGGCAAAATCAATAACTGCTTTCATCAACATGTCTGTCTTCCCAACCACAAGTATTTTCATATCCTCCGGTACAAAGAAAAAAATATCCATGCCATTGTCGGCGATTGCAGTTACTTTGTTTTTTGCATCTTCAGCGAAAAATTTACGATAATAATCTTGCTCGTGAATATTTCCGGATGGCAAACTAATACCTTTGAGTGTAAATCCTCCGACATCGGTAGAAATCATAAAAGAACGGTTCTCATCAATGGGATTGATGACTTTTTCCTTCGCACTGCAGGAGACAATTAGTGCAATTAATATTAAAAGAGTAAATATTTTCATTTTTTTATTGTTGATTATCTTTCAATATTATAAAGACACATCGAATTGAAAAAAGTTGCAATTAAAGTCGTTTTATTAGTTCGCGGAAAATCACCGTTAATTTTGGTACAGTCAAGTTTGCAGCTTCAACCATTTCTTCGATACTAATTGTCGTCAAAGCATCGGGATAACACTCGTCTGTGATAATAGATGCAGCAAAGACTTCGAGTCCGATTTGATTGGCAACAATGACTTCGGGAATTGTACTCATGCCAATAACATCTGCTCCGATAACTCGCAACATTCTATATTCTGCACGAGTTTCCAGATTTGGACCGCTCATAGCTGCATAGACGCCTTTTTTGACGGGAATTTGATGCTCTAAGGCGATTTCTTCTGCAAAGTGGATTAATCTTTGCGAATATGGTTGGCTCAAATCAACAAAACGAGGACCGAATTCATCATAATGTTTGCCAATAAGCGGGCTTGAACCCATCAAATTGATATGGTCGTCAATTATCATTAAGTCGCATCTGCGGAAATATGTATTGACCGAGCCGCAAGCATTCGATACGAGCAAAGTCTTTACGCCCATTTCTTTCATCACTCTGACGGGCAGAGTAATATCAGACATTGAATAGCCTTCGTAAAGATGGAATCTGCCACTCATTGCTACGACATTTTTACCGCTTAATTTGCCGAATATGAGATTCCCTGCGTGAGATTCGACTGTCGAAATCGGGAAATGTTGAATATGATGATAAGATAATTCGTTTTCTATGATAATTTCCGAACCCAAATTCCCCAATCCCGTACCAAGAATGATACCCACTTCGGGAGTGAAATCCGTGACTTTTCTGATTGATTGTAAAGACTCTTTTATTTTAGTAAGCATTTTTCCTCTAAAAAATATTAATCGTAAATTCGTTCACCAAAAATCGCAGTTCCAATACGCACCATTGTGGCTCCTTCGCTGATTGCAACGGCATAATCACCTGTCATTCCCATAGAAAGCTCATCCAAATTAGTGCCCAATTTTTCGTTGATTGATTTCAAACTATTTCTCAGGAGCGTAAACTCTGCACGTTGCAGACTTTCGTCATCAGTGAAAGTGCCAATAGTCATCAATCCTTTCAATTTCACATTTTTAAGTTTCAAAATTTGTTGGGCAAGTGCGGCAGCATCCTCAGGTTCAATCCCCGATTTGGAATCTTCGCCGCTTGTGTTGATTTGGATTAAAACATCAATAACTCGCTCGTGTTGCAGAGCGCGTTTGTCTATTTCCTCAGCCAATTTGAGCGAATCCACCGAATGAATCATTGTGATAAATTCGGCAATGTATTTGACTTTATTTGACTGCAAGTGACCAATAAAATGCCATTCCGGCACTGAGACGCCGATTTCAGTCAATTGCTCGTGCTTTTCACGCAACTCTGCAACATAATTTTCGCCGAAATATTTCAATCCGGCTTCGACTGCATCAGCCACATGGTCGAATTTTTGAATCTTAGAAACAGCTATGATTTTTATGTCTTCGATGTCCCTATTGGCTTCCAATGCAGCCTTTTCGGCATTTTGGGTAATTATATCAAATCTTTGTCTGAGCAATTCAACTCTTTCGTTCATTTTTCCGGTACTTTATTTTATAAATTTTTCGATGTAAATGTGATTATTCAAATTGATTATGACGAAGTAAAGTCCATTTGCGAAAATATTTTTATCGAAGGAAATGCTTTGCTTGTCAAAATTCACACTTTCGATAATTTTGCCGTTGACATCTGTAATCAAAGCGATTCCTTCTGCATATGAATCGCTTTTAATTTCAAAAGTAAATTGACTATCGCTGATTTCGTAAGGTTTCGCAATTTCAGGACTTTCGACGGAAGTATATCTTGCAATTCTTGCCGGAACAACAAAATCATTGCCCCAATTCACTCTATAAGATGAAATTGACGAGAAAGAATGCTCACTACTAGTGAATTGAACCGCTTGCTCATTTGCATCAAGCATAATCAGCTTGTGAATCGGTGTCATTTCAAATTGGCTATACGAAAACTCAATAGGCGTTTCAATAATTGGCAAGCCCTGATTTGTTTGTGTTTGGCTGAGTGTTACATTCGATTCAAACGAGCCGTCACCTTTGTCAATGACCGAGTTTACGTCAACATGCAACTCTATCCATCCTGCTTCATAGACCCATTTGTCAAAAAATTCAGTCAAATCAGTTTGGGTGAATTCTTCAAAAGTGCTGATAAATTGTTCAGTATTTACATTGCCATAGGCATATTTGGTGAGATAGTGATTGAGAGCACCCAAGAACTTTTCGTCACCAACCAAATACCTCAAAATACTGAGCACGTTGGAGCCTTTGTAGTAAATCGTAATCGGATAGTTACCCGCCTTTGCTCTGTCGAAATCATAGATTGCTTGGGCTCCTTCTCGCGGAATACCATAATTGAAGTATGTTATGCCTTGGTCGCGAAGGTGCTTGATGTATCGTGCTTTGTCGAAAATTTTCTCGTAAATATAAGCTTCGCAAAATGATGCAAAAGATTCATTCAACCAAGCGTCTCTGAAATCTAAGGGCGTAACGGAATTGCCGAACCACATGTGAGCGAGTTCATGAATGATTGTCGAATTGTATTTGTTCTGAGAATTATAGGCACTCATCACCACCGAACTTGCAATATTTACCAAAGTTTGATGCTCCATCGAACCTTTTTCTGTAAGAACATAATCCAATTTATCGAAAGGATATTCACCGAAATAGCTTTCGTAGGCATCGAGAATTTCGGGCAAAGTCTCAAAAGCATATCTTACGGCTTCGATTTGATTAGCTTTTGCATAAACAGTCATCGGCAAATTTTTGCTTGAGTGATGAAAGCGGACTGTGTCAAATTCCCCAACGGCAAATGTCATCAGATAAGTGGCAATGTCGTCAAAACTTTTGTATGTATATACGGTTCTGCCATTATCAGTTTCAGTTTTGGAAGCAAATGCACCAATCGAAGCAACTGTATATTTTGCAGGGACGTCAAATCGAGCAACGACTTCAGCTTTGTCGGAAGGATGGTCGAAGCAAGGAAGCCATGCACGAGTAGTAGAAACATAATTAATATTAAATCCGACTCCCATCGAATATAATATTTCATCATCGTAATGCACACCTCCGAAATCCATATTGCCACCTTCGGAAATCATGTTTCCCTGATAATATATCTTGGCAACAAAGCTTTCAGGTGCAACAGTCGTAACGTAATTGATGAAATAACAAGCTGTTCCGGATTCCACATCTCCTGCTTCGTAGAATTCCACTCGCTCCGAATTGAGGAAAACCGAGTCTATTTCAGGTCCCCATAGGTGAAAATAAAATCTTTGCTCAGGCGATAGGCTTTTGCTGATAAAAGTGATTTGGCATATTCCGTCTATATACTTGTCTGCGGGATTGTCAAATGTGATATGAAAATCATAGCTGACAACATCGAAAGGTTGTTCAAAATAATTTACAGGGTTTGGCGGCAAATTAAATTCACAGAATACAGCCGATATTTGTGCAAAAAATATCAAAAAAGCGAGTTTCAAAGTGACTTTTTTCATAACAAACTTAAGTTGGTTTAGTAAGATTTCAAAATTAAGAAAAAAAAATCAATTTCGGCATTCATAAAAAAATAACAATTTCAAAAATTTTTGATGCTGTATTTGAAATAATTTCATTATATTTAAAATTAAAATCGGTATTATCCGAATACGATTAAATAGTAACAATATAATGGGAGGAAAAAATTATGGAAGACTCAGATATCAAGACTTTTTATTCGCTCGAGAAAGCACTTCTCGAGCCGAACAATGTTAAATCCCTCGACCTACACTACAAAGACCTTGACGAATTTCCCGATGATATATTCAAATTACCCAACCTCGAAGAACTCATCATATGGAACAACCAACTGACCTACATCCCTGAACGAATTTCGAGCCTCAAGAAATTACGCAAACTCGACCTTAGTGGTAACCAAATCATCACTTTGCCGGCGTCGATTGCGGAATTGACTGAACTACGCATTTTGGTCGTCAGTTGGAATCGTATTACTGAATTGCCTTCAAGCATTGGCAATTTGTCAAATCTCGAGCGTCTAGGTTTGAATAACAACAGAATCAAATCTTTGCCCGATACGATTGGGAATCTTTCGCAATTGAAAGAATTAGTGCTGAGCGAGAATGAATTACACGAATTGCCTGATTCAATCGGCAATTTGGCAAAGCTCGAAAAATTCAGAGCGCCCGGGAACGCATTATCTAAGTTGCCGGATTCAATTTGTAAACTGACAAATCTGACCAAACTTGAGATTAACGAAAACACTTTGACTGAATTGCCAAGCGACATCGGCAATTTGACGAAATTGGAAAAGTTAAGATTGTATAAGAACCTTATCGTGGAATTGCCGGAAAGTTTCGGCAACTTAACTGGTCTTCAGAAATTATTGCTTTATGAAAATGAGTTGAAGACTTTGCCGGCTTCAATCGGCAATTTGAGCAATTTGGTTGAACTTGAGCTTGGATTCAATTATCTCACCGAACTACCTGCTTCCCTCGGCGAACTTCCTAAATTGCGTTTCATCAGTTTGACAAGGAATGAATTTGACGAAAACGAAAAGCAAAAGATTAATTCTATGCTTTCAAATACGAGAGTAGATTGGTACTAAAATTTTTTTGACTCTAATATTTCCCGTTTATACAAAAAGTAAAGGGTTGCCAAAAGCAACCCTTTACCTTTAAGAGCATTCTACATTGCTCTTGTTTCGGCTATTTCTTAAAATTTGTAGGATATTCCGAATATCAAGCCACTATTCTGTGTATTAAATGAATTGTTCTGAGTTGAATAAAACAAATTGCTTCCTTCAAAACCAAACATGAATGAAACCCCATTGTCGAAAGGTTTAATTTCTGCTCCAATGTTGTAACGAGCCATATACTTTCCAAAGTTACCTGCTCCAACACCAGCTTGTACATAAGGATGAAACTTAAGAATTTCAATTTGATTTAAGTCATAGCGAACAGATATTGCCCCAAATATGACTGACATATCCTTATTGATTAGTATATTATCATCGTTATCACTTGTAACAGTTGCGGAATAAGATTGCTGACCAACTTCAAGAGCAAAACTTAAGTTTTCACTTGTTTCAAATCTAAAACCACCCACTATAGGTATATTATTATCAAGTGAAGACATAGGCATTGCTTTCATGTATGCAGAAATTTTTGACGGTTTTGTGAATTCAGATTTTGTGAATTCGACATTATTCAATCCATGATTCATCGTCAAATTCATATTGAATGCTGAATTATTCGGATTAGATGCGTAAACCGGATTGACCAAAGCTCTGTTGTCAGCAAAATTTGTGGCAAGCAATTCGCTTGTACTACTATTTGTAGCGAGTAATTCAGTTTTCGGGCTGATTACAGTTTCAGTTTTTTCAGTTGCTACGATTTTAGTATCGGAAGCTTTTTCTACAACATATGAGCTAACTGTGGGAATCTGCTTTGCATTATTGACAGCAACAACTTCATCAGCATTTTTGATTTCATTTACCGAGTGATAAGCATCATTGGATTGCTTGCTTTCGGAAACAATCGAATTGCCATCAGCTATAGCCGAATTAGCTTCACCATTGAATACACCGATTAAGTTGTATCCGCCAAAAGTCAATAAGGCAAGAACTGCTATCGAAACAGTAGCTCTCTTGAACATTGTATGCCAGAAAGTTGTTTTCAGAGCAGTACCTGACACCACAGAATACGGAGTAGCGTATCCTAACTTTTCAAAAAGTCCGGTTACGGCAGCTGCCGGAGGTGTAAAAGCTTCGGTGTCCTTTCTGATAGATTCTCTAATCAAGAGTTGTTGGCGCAATTCCTCTTGGAGTTCTTTGCTTTTGCCGAGTTCGGCGTACAAAGACTCTTCGTGCATTGCGTTCAACTCTCCATCGAGAAGCTGAGTCAGTAGTTCCGAGTTTGTGTTGTTTATATAATCTTTCATATCAATCAAGAATTTATAATATTTATTTTATTCGTATTTAGACATTTCAGCCAAATAAGGCTGCAAAATTTCTCTCATTTTTTGTTTTGCCCTATGAATTCGTACTTTTACAGTATTCAGAGGTTGATTAATCATCTTAGCGATTTCGTTATATGACATTCCGTCGTATTCGCGAAGAATGAAAATCTCTCGATATTCATCAGGCAGTAATTCCAAAGAACTTTTCACCAATTCAAGTAACTCATTTTTGTCGTCGGTCATATCGTCGCTATGAGCCATATAATCTTCATAGGAAATTGCCGGTTTGTCTTTTCTTCTATAATTAACGCACAAATTTCGGGCGATAGTTACCAGAAAAGCCGACACATTTGTCATGACTCTATCTTTATCAGCACTTTGATGAAACTTTATAAAAGTTTCTTGAAATAAGTCTTGTGCTTCTTCTTTGTTGCCAAGGAACCTTCTACAGAAAGCATAAACTTTAGATGAGTGTCGTGTGAATAGTTCAGAAAAAGCTTTCTCAGCGGTCTTCTTGTCATCACACAACATATAGAACAATTCTGTATCACTATATTCATCTACGCTTTTTAACATTTTCCTACTTGTTTCGCTTTCAATAATATAAACACATTATTTTCAAAAATGTTACCGAGAAATTAAATTTTAACAAAAATAATTCAAAAAATTAACTTTCCGCCAAAAAATCCAACATGTAACCATGCTCTTTTAGCCATTTGCGATAGCTTGCATAATTTGGCATCACATCGGCTACTACTGCCCAAAAGCGACGGGAATGGTCCATGTGTTTAGTATGAGCTAATTCATGAATTACAACATAATCTATCACTTCGGGCATTGCCCGCATAAGCCGCCAATTCAGATTAATCGAACCTGATGACGAGCATGAACCCCAACGACGCGCTGCATCCGAAATACGGACAGTTTTGTAGTTGAATCCATGTTTAGTCGCATAATCTTCTACCCTTTTCGGGAAAGAAAATTTTGCTTGATTGATATACCAAGCTTTGAACAGCAAAATTGCGCGGTGCATATCGCGAGTGTTGAGCAAAAATTCTTTTCCGTCGAATTTGAGAGCAAAAGGCTGTTTTTCAACAAATTTTAGAGGGTATTCTTCGCCATATAGCAAAAACTTTTCACCTTCCACAAACTGATGTTTGGGTGGTGATTTCTTACTTAGCAAAAGTTGCTTTTCCCTAATCCAATCTTGTTTCGCAAGTATAAAACACGAAATTTCGGCATCGCTCATTTGGTAAGGTGCTCGGATTTTCATCGAGTTATGACCAAGTTCAATAGCCAAGCTTTTACGATTCGAACGTATAACTTTAAATTCGGGCTGTAAAGAATTTTTCATCAAATACGTTATTACTTAATACTTTTGCAATCTATCATATTCATTAACGAATATATTTGAGGAATTTGTTGACACAAGCAAATATAATTACAGAAAAAGCAATAGCAGTACAATTGATACTGAAAGGTTCGGACCGCGAAATAGCCCGCGAGCATCTCGAAGAATTGGCATTTTTGGCTCTCACAGCGGGTGCTGAAGTAACTGAAACATTCAGACAGGAGCTTCAGAATCCAAATGCCAGGACCTATCTTGGCAAAGGAAAAGTTGAAGAAATCAAAGAATACATCAAAGAGAATGAAATCAAACTTGTAATTTTCGATGATGATTTGGCGCCTATACAAACCAGAAATCTCGAAAAAGAGCTTGAAGTCAAAGTAATTGACCGAAGCGCCCTGATTTTGGATATTTTCGCTCGACGAGCAAGGTCCAACGAAGCCAAAACTCAGGTAGAACTTGCACAGATGCAATATCTGATGCCGCGATTGACCAGAATGTGGACCCACTTATCTAAACAATTCGGTGGAATCGGTACAAAAGGTCCGGGCGAAACCCAAATTGAAACCGATAGGCGGATAATCAAAACTAAAATCCAACAACTCAAAGAGCGGCTTTTGGATATTGATAAGCAGCGTGAAGTTCAGAGCAAACACCGCTCAGGTATGCCGAGATTCGCTCTCGTTGGATATACGAACGCCGGTAAATCAACTTTGATGCGCGTTATCACGACTGCTGATGTTTATATCGAGGACAAATTATTCGCAACTTTAGATACAACAGTCCGCCATTTCACGATGACTTCCGGTCAAGAAGCCTTGCTATCAGATACAGTCGGCTTTATTCGCAAATTGCCAACGCATCTGATTGCATCATTTCGGAGTACTTTGGCAGAAGCTTCATCGGCAGACGTGCTGATTCACGTTGTAGATGTATCGAATCCATTTTTCCGCGACCATATTGCCGTTGTAGAAGAAACTTTGGAATCTCTCAAAATCACCGACAAACCGACAATACTCGTGCTTAACAAATTGGATTTGATTGATAAATCACTCGGATTCAGAGCGATTGAAAAGGAATTCCAAGATTCGATTTTTATCTCAGCGGAGCGTGGAATCAACATTCGCAATTTGATGGAAAAAATGCTCGAAGTCTATATTTTGAAGGCAAAATTAATCGAATTCGTATTGCCCTACGACCAAATGAATTTGCTCTCAGTCTTGTATAAAGTAGCGGATGTGATTGATTCTGAAGAGAAAGACCATGGAATTGAATACAAAGTGAAAGTACATGCTGACGACACGGAATATTTCACAAGCAGATTTGAAAAGTTTATCACGCGGAAAGAGAATTGAAAAAAATTTCTTACAAGGATTTGGTCGGCAGAAGCTACTCAATTTTAGAGCCTATACTTAAAGACTTACTCAAAGAATTCGAAAAAAGCAAAAAAAAGCGGACATCGGTCAAAATGCTCGCCGGCTCATCTGTCTCCTTTTTTGTGAAAGCTTTGAGCGAGCATTCGGGAAATGATATTTTGGTTATCGAATCCGATAAATCCAAACCGGAAGACCGTTACCACGATTTGCAAATCCTATTTGGCGAAAATAATGTGTCGCTACTCAAAGAGCCTTCTCGCTCCTTGAGAACAAAAATTGACAACAAGGAAAATCGAGTAGATTGGATGATTGAGGGTTTGACAAATTTCAGTTCCGACCCGCGAGCACTTGTTGCCACAGATGAAACTTTGATGACATCCTTGCCGAATCCGCAAAAACTTCATAGCGATAAAAAAATTCTAACTAAAGATTTGAAATTAGATTTTGATGAATTTGTCAAATCGTTGATTTTGAACGGATTTGAAAGACGCGATTACGTCGCTGTTCCGGGTGATATTTCGATTCGTGGTGGGATTGTGGATTTGTACCCCGTTGGGGCAAATAATCCATATAGAATTGAATTTTGGGGCGATGAAATCGAATCACTTCGCGAATTCGATATACTTTCGCAACGCAGCATCCGCGATTTGGAGCAAATCGAATTCATTGCGGGATTGTACAATTCGGATGATGAGCAATTCGAGTTCGATATTTTTGATTATTTACCCAATGATACTATTATCATTTTATATCATCCCGATTCTTTAGAATTTGACGATAGCACTAAACAAAAGCTCGAAAAATTTAGAATAATTGAGGTCAATCCGCTCGAAAAATCAGTTTACAAAGTAAAATCCACTTCGCAACCTTCGGTAAAAGCATCAGTCAGCATCTTAATAAAGGAACTGACAAGGCTTGCCGTGAATGATTACAAGATATTATTTTGTGCTGATGGCGACATTCACTTAAACCGATTTAAAGAAATAATCGAGAAATCCCTTGGTGAAATTGATTTTGCCGATTTCGAATATTCGCCGGAAATAATTAAAAACATCACTTTCAAGGCAATCAGACTATTCGACAGCACATTTTCCGAAGGCTTCATTTGGGATGATTTGAAAATTGCGTGTTTCACCGAGCATCAAGTTTTTGAGCGAAACAGAGTCCGCGATACTCGTAAAGCTACGGGTTCGACGAGCATTACTTTGAAAGAGTTGCAGGATTTACAAATCGGCGACTACGTTGTCCATGAGGACAAAGGCATCGCAGTATTTGACGGATTCCGCCAAGTGAGTATGGGCGGTTCGATGCAAGATTGCGCCAAATTGCTTTTCGCAGATGAAGATGTGCTCTATGTCAATTTGAATTATATCGCCAAAATCAGCAAATATGCAGCCCGAGAAGGCGTAATGCCCGTGCTATCCAAACTTGGCTCCGCCGATTGGAACCGGAAAAAAGCCAAAACCAAAAAGCGGCTCAAAGATATTGCTCGGGATTTGATAAAATTATATGCAAAACGCAAATCCGAAAAAGGATACGCATATCCCGAAGACAGTTTATGGCAGAAGGAATTCGAGGCATCATTCATCTACGAAGATACGCCCGACCAAGCACGCGCTACTGCAGAATTAAAAGTGGATATGGAAAATGATTCGCCGATGGACAGGCTGATTTGCGGCGATGTCGGCTTCGGTAAGACTGAAGTCGCTATCCGAGCAGCATTCAAAGCTGTGCAATCTGGCAAACAAGTGGCAGTTTTAGTGCCTACAACCATTCTTGCACAACAGCATTTTATGTCATTCCGCGACCGATTAGCCAAATATCCCGTAAATGTGGAGGTTATTTCGCGTTTTCGGAGTGCATCTCAACAAAAGGACATCGTAGCGAAAAATTCTGATGGAAAAATAGACATATTGATTGGTACACACCGACTTTTGAGCAAAGATATTCAATTTCGCGATTTGGGTTTGTTGATTATAGACGAAGAGCATCGCTTCGGGGTTTCGGCAAAAGAGAAGCTACGTCAGTTTCGCTCGGCGGTGGATACTTTGACACTGACTGCAACGCCGATTCCGAGGACACTGAATTTTTCCTTGATGGGAGCTCGAGATTTGAGCACAATCGAAACTCCGCCCAGAAACCGCGTTCCGGTAAGTACAGAAATTATTGAGTGGAATGATGAAATCGTGACGCAGCACATTAAGAAGGAAGTCGAAAGAGGCGGACAAGTCTTTTTCGTGTCGGACCGAATCGAAGACCTCGATAAGCTCAAAATCCACATGAATATGTTGATGCCAAATCTCCGATTTGCTTCAGCAAATGGGCAAATGAAGCCCGCCGACCTCGAAAATATTATGGAATCCTTCATCGAAGGCAAGTACGATGTGCTTGTTTCGACCAAAATAATCGAATCAGGCATAGACATTCCAAATGCGAATACGATAATCATCAATAGGGCGCAAAATTTCGGGATGGCTGAGCTCTACCAATTACGCGGTAGAGTCGGCAGAACCAACAAACAGGCTTATTGCTATTTAATCATACCGAATTCGTACAAATTGCCTCTGAACGCATTGAGGCGACTTCAAGCGATCGAAGAATTTTCCGAACTAGGGAGCGGCTTGAAACTCGCTCTTCGCGACCTTGAAATTCGTGGAGCAGGAAATCTCTTGGGCGCCGAGCAATCAGGATTTATCATTGACATCGGGTTCGAGCTTTTCCAGAAAGTTTTGGACGAAGCAGTCACAGAATTGAAATATGAAGAATTTTCGGATATTTTTGGCGATAGGGCAGAGAAACCCAAATTTTATACGCAAGATATTGCTATCGAAATTGATTCAGACGCCTTCTTCCCCGAAGATTACATCAAACGCGATACCGATAGGTTCTCATATTACAAGAAATTATATAATTTGAAAAATAATGGTGAATTGCAAGATTTAGTCCGTGAAATCACCGATAGATACGGTAAATTGCCCAAACAAGCAAATGAATTGATTTACGCAGTTAAATTGCGAATCGCTGCAATTGGTTCGGGCTTTTCGCGTATCATTCAAAAGGGGCAGAAACTTATTTGCGAATTTCCTCCAAATGATGACACTTATTATTATGAAAATGCTTTCTCGGTTGTGATTGATTATATCAATAGTTTAGATGATTGCAAATTGAACCAAACAAAAGACCGTCTGACACTTGAAGTTATGATTGATTCGCGAGACAATGCAATTGAATTTTTGTGGAAAATTAAAAAAACATTAGAAACCTTGTAACGAATATGAAAAATAATGAAGTAATATTGACTCTCGAAACCTCCCAGAGAACGCTTTCCGTGGCATTATCATTCGGAAATGATGTAATTGCCGAGTATAGCTGCTATTCATCGAATGCACATGACAAATTGCTCGCACTCTATGCCCAAAGGCTAATAATCGACCATCTAAGGGGTGATTTTTCAAAGCTGAATTATGTAGCTTTGTCAGCGGGTCCGGGTTCATTCACAGGATTGCGGATTGGGGCAGCATTTGCAAAAGGGCTTTGTTTCGGCTCGGAGATTAAAATTCTCGCAGTGCCAACCTTGCAAGCCATTGCTCTCGAAGCTAAATCACATTTAAAAAGCGAGCACAAACGTTTAATCAGCGTGCTTCCTTCGCACAAAGAGCAGGTATATTTTCAACTTTTTGATTTAGATTCAAACCCTTTGGGCGATATTGAGTTCGAAAATTACGAAATTTTCCAAAATATTATTTCTGAGGGTGATTTCATCTGTGGGATTATTCCCGAAGAATTGAATTTATCGGCAACGAGCATTTTCCCAAATTCGAAAATAATCTGCAATTATGCACTACAAATGATTGCCAATGAAGAATTTGCCGAAATAGAAACATTCGAACCGATTTATGTCAGCGAATTCATACCCAAAACAGCCACTAAAAAATTGAATATTTGATATTTGTGTATTTTTGAAAAATGAATTAGAATAAAAATTATTGGATTAAATTAAATGATAGCACGATATACATTGCCCCAAATGGGCAAAATTTGGACTGACGAAACGAAATATGCAATTTGGCTCGAAATCGAAATTTTAGCTTGCGAAGCCCAAGCAGAATTAGGAATAATTCCAAAAGAAGCTGCAAAATTTATTCGCGAAAACGCAAAAATTGACATTGAGCGGATTAACAAAATCGAAGAAACCACCAAGCACGATATAATTGCATTCCTTACTAATGTCGAAGAGTACATAGGCGATAAATCGGCTTATATGCACGTTGGGATGACTTCCAGCGACGTATTGGATACTTGTCTTGCAGTGCAGATAAAAGACGCCGGAGACATCTTGCTTGAAGATTTAAACGTGCTTTCCGAAGTGCTGGCAATCAAAGCGCGCGAGTACAAGCATACTGTTTGCGTTGGTCGAAGCCATGGCATTCATGCCGAAGCTATGACTTTCGGGATGAAAATTGCAATTTGGTATGATGAGAATAAACGCAACATCGAGCGCCTTAAACATGCACTCGAAGACTGCCGCTACGGTATGATTAGCGGTGCAGTCGGCACATACGAGCATTTATCACCGGAAGTGGAAGAATATGTATGCGAAAAACTCGGGCTGAAGCCTGTCAATGCATCATCGCAAGTGATTCAGCGCGATTCTCATGCCTTTTTCATCGCAACTTTAGCTGTAATTGCCACAACATTAGAAAAAATCGGTGTCGAAATCAGACATTTGCAAAGAACTGAAGTGCGTGAAGCTGAGGAATTTTTCTCGAAAGGGCAAAAAGGCAGTTCCGCAATGCCGCACAAACGCAACCCGATAGCCTCAGAAAATATTTGCGGGCAAGCTCGTTTAATCAGGTCATATGCAATAGCAGCGATGGAAAATAATGCACTTTGGCACGAACGCGACATTTCGCACAGTAGCGTAGAACGAAATATTTTCCCTGATGCAACTGTTACACTTGATTATATCATCCAACGGACATCAAAGCTGCTGGGTAATCTCGTCGTATATCCGGAAAGGATGTTGGATAATTTGAATTTGACATTTGGATTGATTCATTCCCAAAAAGTATTACTTGAGCTTGCTCGACGCGGATTTCCACGCCAAAAGGCATATGAAATTGTACAGCGATGCGCCATGAGAACTTGGGATGAGAAGAAACCGTTCTACGAATCACTCATTGAAGATGCCGAATTGATGCAAAATATTACGGCTGAAGAATTAAGCAAATTACTAAGCTACGACAAGGTTTTCGAGAGCGTAGATTATATTTTTAAAAGATGTGGATTATAAAATAAGGATAAAATATGAAAGCTGTTATAATAAATGAACATGGTTCAGCAGATGTACTGCAATACACGGAAGATTTCCCGACACCGACTCCGGCGGACAATGAAGTTTTGCTCAAAGTTCACGCTGTCTCGTTAAATCGCGTTGACACTGTTGTTCGGAAGGGATATCCCGGGCAAACTATACCGATGCCTCACATTCTCGGAGGTGATATGGCAGGCGTTGTGGAGCAAACTGCAAAAAATTCGGACAAATTTGAAGTGGGGGATAGAGTTGTCGTTTATCCTATTAAATTGCCCGAAGAACGCGACCCACACTACGGTGAAAACACCTTCTTGAATGACGGTTGGCAATTTTTCGGAATGCAACGCCATGGCGCCTATGCCGAATATATCGCAGTTCCTGAAGAAAATTTAGTCAAAATTTCCGACAATGTATCTTTTGAAGAAGCTGCGGCATTGCCTATTGCGGGATTGACAGCATATCATGCAATTTTCGGAACTGTTGACCTCAAGTCCGATGATGTATTTTTCATTTGGGGCGGTTCAGGTGGCTTGGGCACATTTGCGGTTCAATTAGCTAAACAAAAAGGTGCAAAAGTAATCGCAACCGTTGGCAAAAATGAGAAAAAAAGTGTCCTTGAGAGCTTGGGTGCTGATTTAGTGCTTAATCATCACGAAGACGACGTTGTTGCCGAAACACGCAAATTCGCTCCCAAAGGAGTTGATTTGTTGATTGATTACGTCGGTCCGGCAACTTTTGACAAAAGTTTCTCGCTCGTTCGCAAGAATGGAACTATCGTAGCTTGTGGAATGTTGACAGGCATGGAAGTTAAATTGCATTATCAACAATTCTATTTCCGTCATCTCAACTTGAGAGGCATTTTCTTGGGACCGATGAATGAATTCGTAGAATTTGTGGAGATGAAAAATCAAGGTCAAATCAAATCGCACATTCATCAAGTCATTGATTTGAAAGATGCTGCCGATGCTCATCGCCTATTGGAAAGCGGGAATTACGTCGGAAAAATTGTATTGAAAATTTCATAAAATTTTTTACAATAGATTGGTGTTCGATATGGAAGTGTGGGAATATACTTTGCGAATTGGGATTGCATTCTTCCTCGGTGGAATGATTGGATTCGAGCGGCAGTATAGGCAAAAAAGTGCCGGACTGAGAACCAACACATTGGTTGCGATTGGTTCTGCAGCTTTTGTAATGCTGTCGCATGCTTTGACAGGCGATACCGGCGACCCTTCTCGAGTGGCAGGGCAAATCGTAACAGGTATCGGCTTTCTGGGAGCAGGTGTAATTATTCGCGAAGGTGCAAACGTTCAAGGGCTTAATACCGCTGCGACTATATGGTGCTCGGCAGCAGTTGGCGCTTTGGTAGGTGCAGGATTGTACACATATGGAATTATTACAGCTTTCGCTGTGGTTTTAACGCTGATAATCTTGCGTCCCTTGGCGAACTATTTAAGTCGTCGAAAAGATAAACATACGAATGAAGATTATCTCGATTCGCATTATTCAATGAAAATCAGTTGCCATATTGAAGCTGAATCGCAAATCAGACCAATGATAATAGAGGCGATTTCCGAAAATGATTTGCAATTGCAATCGCTCAGAAGCACGCGTGATGAACAATCGGGGAATGTTAGATTTGAGGCTCAGATAATTTCTGAAGGGCGAAACAATAAGCATATTGAAAATTTTGCCAAGCGAATTGGCTCTGACAGGAATGTATCGGAGATTGAGTGGTTGCTATTGAAAACAAATTTTAATTGAAAAATCAGCGACTGATTAAAAATTTGTGTACCTCGGAATTGTGCCCGAAATTGTAGTTGATTCTTGCCAAATACAATCCACTTGATAAATTTGATAAATGCATCGTGTACGACATTCCGGTCACAGATTCGGTTCTGACTATTTGCCCGAAAATATCAATGATTTCTACAGACAAAATATCAAAAGGAGCGTTGATTTCCATCAAATCACCGTTGATTGATAGTTGGAGCTCCGGATTATTTGCGTCGTTGACATCCGATACTGAAAAATTCAAATCGAAAATATAACCATCATTTGTGATTGCTCTGAGCATATTTGGATTTACACCCGGTACATTCAGATTGTTTCCGGCTTTATTGCGTAGAACTAAATTGCAAAGAATAGAAGAATTGCCTTGCGAATGCTCCTTCAAATATGAGCCTGCCGCTAAATGCAATTTACTATTTTCATCAAGAACGTAGTAAACAAAAGGTTTTTCAGAGAAAGTATTGCCTACTTCTACACCGATGAATTCATGCGTTTTCAAGATTTCTGATAAATTGAAAGTTGAAACTGCAGTTATAAAGTCTAATTCGGGATTTATAAGTAAAGGAACTTTTACATAATCAGGTGCATCGAAAACTTCAGGCGAGGGGAAATCTTCTTGCAAATCATCAGCATCTTTCTTAACTGAGCTATTTAAGGTGTCTTTGCCCATATTATACGAGACGATTAGCATGTCGGTGATGGTGATATCGCCGTTGCCGTCGCAATCAGCGTAAGTAACTTCGGCATTGTCCCAAGTCAAAACTCTATGAGCAGCCCAAATAGCACTGCCTGACTTGCGTTTGAAACTTTTCATATTTTTTGTTGCAGAGCCGAGTCCAATAAACTTTGTAACGTTAGCATAATCTAAATGATTCACAATACCATTATTGTCGGTGTCGCCGGGCCAAACATTGATAAAACCGTGAATTGTATATTCAATCGGCTCAGCGTTTATTGAAATTATCTCGCGAACGTCATTTACAATCGTCGTAGCAACCGGTTGAATAAAAGTGAAATTCAGCGATGAAGCATTAGCTGCGTTTTGGAGCACAACAAATTCGAGATGCACTATCTTTGGTTCTGCGATGCTGTCAGGGATAGTAGTATTGCCCAAACCCACGGCGATAATCAAATTTGAAGTACCATCTTGATTTAGCATTGGAATCACTTGTGGTTTGCCGAAATCTCCGGGTAGCCATTGTGAAAATTTTACAACATCACTTTGGTTAAAATTCAACTGTAATGCAACACCGTTAGATTTTGGCAAATCTTTAAGATAGATGTCCATACCAAAAGTATAGCTCGCCGTCACAAAACCGTAACGACTCGAATCCACATCTGTCCGCTTGACTACAATGCTTTGAGCCGATAGTGCTTGCACAGTTGCAATAAATACCAATATGTATATTAAAATTTTTATATGTTCTCCATTCTATTTCACGAATTAAACATCAATCATCGTGCCATAGAATGAATTTCACAAATACCAACAAGAATCAACGAATATTTTTGAAGCCGTTTTCGATTTCGAAAGCAAGGCGTTGGAAAACTTCATCGAAATCGCCCATGCCGTTAATTTTGGTTACGCCGTGCAACTGATTATACTTTTCGATTACCGGAACAGTCTTGGTTTCGTGTTCTTGCAAACGCTTTACGATTTTTGCCGTACTCGAATCATATGGCATACTCTTATCGGTTTTGCTCCGTGCGTCCAATCGGCTGATGAGCTCGAGAGTGGGGACTTCAATTTCGATAATTTTCGAAATCGAAGAGCCGTGTTTGCGGAGCAATCCATCGAGAATATATGATTGCACCAAAGTTCGCGGAAATCCTTTGAATATAAATCCCTTGGCATCTTTAGAATTGGATAATTTTTTCTCCATCAATGGCACTACGATTTCATCGGGCACGAGTTGACCACTATCATATAGTTCCTTGATTTTGATACCTACATCGCTGCCGATTTTGATTTCTTCATCGAGCATAGCTCCTGTGGCTACGTATTCCAATCCGAAGTGAGCTGCCAATGCTTTACCCTGTGAACCTCTCCCACAACCGGGATAGCCGAATAAAACGATGTTTAGCAATTTCTTACTTAGTATTTGTTTGATGGTCTCTGTGATTTGTGTATTTACATCCTCGATTGATTGAGTACCATCAACACCGATATAAATCTCTTTCTCCTTGTAAAATTGCAGAACCGGAAGAGTTTTTTGTTCATATTCTTTTAAACGGTTGCGAATAACTGTTTCGTTATCGTCAGAGCGACCGGAGCTTTTTCCTCGATTAAGCAACCTTTTGACAGATTCTTCCTCGGGGACATCTAAGCAAATCAAGCAATCAAGCGAAGTATTCAATTTAAGCATCAACCCTTCGAGAATATAGGCTTGAATATAGGTTCTTGGGAATCCATCGAACAGAAAGCCGTTGGAATCAGGGTTATCTGTGATAGTTTTTTCGATTATTTGAACAATGATTTCGTCCGAAACCAAGCCACCAGCAGCGATAGTGCTTTGAGCTTCGAGTCCGAATTTACTCTTTTTAGCAATCTCCTTACGGAGCAAATCGCCTGTAGAAATGTAAAAGAGATTGTACGTTTTGATTAAAAACTCAGATTGAGTACCTTTACCGGCACCGGGAGGACCAAATAATGCGACGTTCAGCATAATCTTTCTATAATTATTCCAACTACTTTTAGCTAAATTAAACATATTTCATGAAAGAGCAAAAAGGATACTTCAAATTTCATGAATAAATAAGCAAAATTTATGATACTTTTTTGATTTAAAATTCATTCTTTCACAACAATCTTCTTTGATAAATCAAATTAAATCACTAAATTACCAACAGAGATATTTTAAAATCATAAAAAGATTTTATGTTTTTGCAATAGTCTCTTAGATGATTTATAATGAAATTTGAATGAAGTTTTATTTAAAGCGAACATAATCATAACAAGATATGTATAAATTGACTTATTTAATAATCACCTTTTGGAGGCTTTATGCACGGACCCTCTACCGATTGGAAGAAGGACTACTCTTCGCCATTGAAAGAGCTTTTCGGCAAATGGTTCTTTATATTATATTCCATAGTTTACGCAAGCTTTATTATAATCAGCGTTGTTAGCCCCAGTTTGATGGCAACTGATGTTGGTAGTATAAATGTGGCTATAGCTTATGGTTTTTTACTGATTATAATTGCTATCGTTTTGGCATTTGCATATAATCACTTTTGCACGCGTGCAGAAGAAATGATGCAACCCGAAGACGAAGAGGAGGTAATATAGTATGTATTACGAAGCATCGGGTTGGTCAGTAATCTTATTTGTTGGTATTGTTCTTGTCGTACTGTTGATTTCATATCACTTTGGCAGAAAGACCAAAACTTCTGACGGATATTATGCAGCAGGTGGCAATATACATTGGTCTGTAAATGGAATCGCATTTGCAGGTGATTATCTCTCTGCAGCGTCATTCCTTGGTATTTGTGGCATGATTGCAGTATCCGGCTATGACGGATTTCTTTATTCTATCGGCTATCTCGCAGGGTGGATTGTGGCGCTATTTCTTGTTGCCGAACCAATGAAAAAGCTCGGTAAATATACTTTTACAGATGCTTTGGATGCAAAATTTGATTCAAAAGGGATTAAATTAGTAGCAGCAATCAGTACGCTGATGGTATCAATATTTTATTTGATTCCACAAATGGTCGGGGCAGGTTCGCTAATTACGCCTTTGCTGGGTATGCCACACTGGGTAGGTGTTGTTTTAGTTGGGACAATTGTAACAATAATTGTGGCAACGGCAGGTATGGCTTCTACAACATACGTCCAATTTATGAAAGGTGGTATGTTGATAGTCTTTTCGATTGCACTTGTATTTTTGATTTTTTCTCGAGGTATTTCAACGGAGCCGGACCAAGGTGGTGATGTGCCTTTCCGCGGATTTACAACTATCAAAACTCTTTCTTTGGAGCCATATGGTGTAGTGCTCGAAGATTCGACATATAAACTAATAAGGGAATACACTGACGAAAAAACTAAATTAAGGTTCTTAAAGTTAGAAAAAGACGGTGAAGTTACGATTTGGAGAGTAAACGAAGCGGATTCTTTGATTGATGAAACTTTGTACGTATTGAACAAAAGTGACGGTACTACTCTTTACAACGGTGCTCCAAAAGAAGAGAAAAAGTTCTATCAAGTTGGACATATGAGCGACCTTGGTGATGAAGAGGAAACTCGTACAGGAACTTTAGATGTGTTTTCATTTATCGAAAAAATCAAAAAAGGAACTGTAGTCAGATGGAGCAAACACGTTTTAATGGATGGTAACGATAAATTATCAATTTATTACCAAAATCCTACTCCCGGAAGCGAAGTGCTCAAACCCGGACAAAAATTCAAAGTTGATGCCGAAAAAGGTGCTACTTTGACAAACCAAATTGATTTCATTTCGCTTATGATTGCATTGTTTTTCGGCACAGCGGCTCTACCACATATTCTTATCAGGTATTATACTGTTTCGAGTCCTTCGGCAGCCAGAAAATCTACGATTGTTGCAATCAGTGTCATCGGTTTGTTCTACGTTCTGACTCTTTACATGGGATTGGGAGCCATGGTCAACGGCGTAATTGACTTGACAAATGACAATATGTCGGCACCACTGTTGGCTAAGTCATTTGGGGTACTAATTTTCTCTATCATATCAGCTTTAGCTTTCGCGACGATATTAGGAACAGTCAGCGGGCTGATTGTTGCTTCTGCCGGTGCAGTAGCACACGATTTGATGGATAAATTCCGAAATAAAAATTTGACAGATAAAAAGAAAGTGATTTACGGTAAATTTGCTTCAATAGTTGTGGGAGCCATAGCAATAGGCTTTGGCATATTATTCAAGGAAATGAATGTGTCATATCTTGTGGGTTGGGCATTTGCCATTGCAGCATCTGCAAATCTTCCTGCAATCTTGATGGTTTTATTCTGGAAGAAAACTACTGCACAAGGCGTAATTGCATCTGTGCTAATTGGCTTAGTTTCGGCATTGGGGCTCATATTACTTTCGCAGGAAACCTACAACAACGTATATGGATTGGTCGGCGTTCATGCTCCGGTACAAATTAATAACCCGGCGATTTTCTCCGTTCCTCTTAGTTTCATATCCTTGGTTGTAGTTTCTCTTCTGACTCAAAAAAACAGAAAGAACGGCATTAACGCAATAAATGATAATGACAATAATGATGGTGGCAATGGTAAAAACAAAAAATTTGCCTATAATTCCAAATAATCATTTCTAAGTTAAAAAAAACACCCGAAAGCAATTGCCGACGGGTGTTTTTTTTTCATTTTTACTTTCTATTCCAAATAAGTGTAGCCGTACAATCCCGAGCGATAAATCGCCAAAAATTCCTTCCCTTCGGCAGCAGTAATTTTCCCTTCTTTGACTGCAGTAGTAACCCACGATTCCATAGTACGGACTAATTTTTTGGAATTATACTGAACATAATCCAATACTTCCTCTACAGTTTCTCCGTCAATCACTTGCTTGATTACATATTTGTTATTTTCGATAGCAATATGAACTGCATTGGTATCGCCGAACAAATTATGCAAATCACCGAGAATCTCTTGATAAGCTCCAACGAGAAATACTCCAATGTAATACGATTCGTTCTTTTTAAGCGGATGAACCTGCAAATTGTAAGAATACTCTCCGGTGCCAATAAAATGGTCAATTTTGCCATCGCTATCGCAAGTTATATCTTGCAAAGTGGCATAATTTGTTGGTTTCTCGTTCAATCTGTGAATCGGCATAATCGGAAATATTTGGTCAATCGCCCATGAATCCGGCAGCGACTGGAAAAGCGAGAAATTGCAGAAATACTTGTCCGCCATTTGTCTGGATAATAGCTTAATCTCTTCATACGAATGTTTCATATTTTGAGCAACGTCATGAATTTCTCGAGCTACAGACCAATAAAGCATTTCAATCAAAGCGCGCGTTCTCAAATCAAGCATCCCGAGCGAAAAGCGGTCTAATGATTCTTCACGAATTTGAAGAGCATCATGCCAAGCTTCGAGCATTCTATTTTTTGTGAGATTTGTATAAATATCGTATAATTCTTTTACCAATTCATCATCATCTTCGGAAATTTTGTAGGAATCATCCCAAACAGGCAAGGAAGTCGTTTCAAGCACATCAAATACGAGAACCGAATGATGTGCAGTAATCGAGCGTCCCGATTCCGTAATGATATTCGGATGAGGAAGCTCGTTTTTTTCGCAAACATCAACGATGTTAAAAACGGCATCATTTACATATTCTTGGATTGTATAGTTGATACTGCTCAAATTTGAAGAGCGAGAGCCATCGTAATCCACACCGAGCCCGCCGCCGATATCAACAAATTGCACCGCGAAGCCCATATTGCGTAATTGTACATAAAATTGTGCTGCTTCGCGAAGTGCTACTTTGATTTTGCCGATTTTTGTGATTTGGCTGCCAAGGTGGAAATGAATCAATCTCAAAGCGTGGGTCATACCGGCATCTTGGAGCAAAGTAGTTGCTTCGACAAGTTCACTTGCGTTAAGTCCGAATTTGCTTCTATCGCCACCGGAGCTTTCCCATTTGCCGCTACCTGATGTTGCAAGTTTAATTCTTATTCCAATATTTGGAGAAACATTCAATTTCTTCGCAATATTCAAAATCAATTTCAATTCATTCAACTTTTCGACAACAAGATAAACGTTTTTGCCCATTTTCTTTGCTAACAGAGCCAATTCGATGAAATCTTCATCTTTGTAGCCATTGCAAATTACAAGTGCATTCGGGTTGTCCTGAATAGCCAAAACAGCGTGCAATTCGGGTTTTGACCCTGCTTCGAGACCGATATTGAATTCTTCGCCATGTTTGATGATTTCCTCTACAACCGGACGCATCTGATTCACTTTTATAGGATAAATCACAAAGCTTTCGCCTTTGTAATCATATTCATTTGTCGCCACTTTGAAGCAATTGTTAATAGTTGCTATTCTGTGGTGCAAAATATCCGGAAATCTGAGCAATACCGGTGTGGAGACGTCGCGAAGCTGCAATTCATCAATAACGGCTTTCAAGTCAACTTCTACACCATCTTTGGGCACAACGCACGCATTACCTTTGTCGTTGATTTTAAAATAATTGACTCCCCAACCTTGGATATTATAAAGCTCGGTAGAGTCTTCGATTTTCCATTTGCGCATTTTTATTAAAAATATTAGAATGAAGAAAAAAACAAAAATGTAATGACGAAATAGATTTGATAAATTTTTTTGATATTTTTACAATTTTAGTTCGCAAATTTGAATTCACTATCAGCTAAAATAAATTGACCCAAATCAAGTTTATAAGATAAATTTAAATTGGAGAAGAATGAAAATATCAGATGATACCAAGGCTGTAGTTCAATTCCTGAACGAATACACAAAGGGCAATCTCCGCAAAGTTAATGATTTGGAATGTCTTTTCGAGATTGCTGCAACTTATGACGGAAACGAGGAGCTTAACAGACTCGTTTTTGCCGGGAAATCAGTATGGAACATAGCTTCTAAGCTAAGGAAAGTTGTTCCGGGCACTGAAGGAATTGAATTATTGGAAAAAGAATTGCTCCGCAACATTGATGAAATGATAAGATTGATGCGGAAAATTTCAGAATTTGCCGAAAGTGATGTCAAAAAAAGATTCGACGATATTTACTTTCCCGAAACAAGCGGAGCATTGAAAAACCTGATAGATTTAGGGCACGACCTCTCCGTATTCAAAGATATACAAAGCCGCAGCCGTCGTCAGGAATTATAATTTGCCGAATTTTTCGATTTCAGCCACATCATCAAAATCGTGCTTCGTAGTGCCGATAATTTGATATTTCTCGTGTCCTTTGCCCGCAATCAGAATTATATCATCTTTTGAAGATAATTCGACAGCTTTTTCGATTGCTTTTTTCCTGTCTGGTTCAACAATTATTTGCGAATTAGCTTTAGTTGCACCTTCTAAAATTTGCTTAATAATATTATCGGGAGATTCGGTTCGTGGATTGTCGCTTGTTATGATAACAATATCACAACTTTCGGATGCGATTTTTCCCATCACGGGACGTTTGCTTCGGTCTCTATCGCCACCACAACCAAATACACAAATCATTTTAGAATTGTTTGCTTCGGATTTTATTACATCTTTACAAGCATTAATGGCTTTCTCTAAAGCGTCGGGTGTGTGGGCATAGTCAACCAATGCAATAGCTTCGTTAAACAGAACAACTTTTTGCATTCTGCCCGGAGCACCTTTTGCAACTGATAAGCCTTTTTGGATAGCACCGTAATCAATTTTCAGTGAATTGCATACAGCAGCAGCCAGAGCAGCATTATCAATATTGAATTTGCCGAGTAAAGCGGTTTTGCCGTCAATAATACGTTCTCCGCCATATAGCACGAAGTCAGTAGAAATGATTCCAGCTGTTTCTTTCAAAATTTTGTAATAATTTTTCTTCTTTCGCCCAACAGTATAAACCTTTGCCGCAGTGTCGCGTACAATTAGTTCCGCATATTCATCATCGCCGAAAACCACTGCAACGGCATTTTTGTCCAGCATGTCGAACAATATTTTTTTGGAAAAAGCATAATCTTCAAGCGAATCATGATAATCCAAATGGTCGTGAGTTAAGTTTGTAAAGACTGCCCCACGAAAATTTATACATTCGGCACGTTTTTGTTTCAAAGCATGCGAAGAAATTTCGATAGCAACCCATTCTACACCTTCTTGCAGCATTTTATACAATATTTCGGCTATATCACGTGATTCCGGCGTAGTATTAACGAGTGGTATGAAATGATTATTGAAATATGCACCCGTTGTCCCGATAATCCCACCTTTGGAATTGGCAGCATTAAATATCGAATTTAGCAAAAACGATATTGTGGTTTTGCCATTAGTGCCGGTTATGCCAATAATATTGAGCTTGGTGGATGGAAAATCGAAAAAAGCATGAGACAATTCTGCTAAAGCCAACCGAGTATCATTGACAATTATGAATGTAACATCGGGTGAAATCAAATCCTGCTTCGGGAAAGATTCGCAAATAACCGTTTTGGCACCATATCTAATAGCTTGATTGATATAGTCGTGACCGTCAAAAACCAAACCTTTGATAGCTACAAAGCAAGAGCCGGGTTCGCATTTGCGGGAATCATATTCGACACCGGAAACATATTTATCCAAAAGTCCGATGACGTTTTTTTCGGAACTCAGTGAATCACAAATAGAAAGTAAATTCTTCATTTTTTTTTCTTGTATTTATCTAACTTATAAAACTATCACTTTTTTTCCACATGTGAAAATAAGATTAGAGCTATACAAAAAAAAATATAAGATTTATTTGTTTTGTCATTCTGAACGAAGTGAAGAATCCATGTTTTTTGAAAGCTTGATTCTTCGCCTGCGGCTCAGAATGACGTTGTTTTGTCATTCTGAACGAATTGAGGAATCCATGTTTTTTGAAAGCTTGATTCTTCGCCTGCGGCTCAGAATGACGTTGTTTTGTCATTCTGAACGAATTGAGGAATCCATGTTTTTTGGAAAACTTCATTCTTCGCCTGCGGCTCAGAATGAAGGCAGTATTACTGCTTTTGCATATCCATAAGGAGCGAGTGTGTAAATAGCAAAATATCGGTATGAGTCAAAATTCCGAGCAAATTCATTTCCCAATCTACCACCGGAAGGCAATCCAATTTATATTTTGCCATAAGTGCCACAGCCTTTGCTACGCTATCTTCAGGGTAAATGACGTGAGTAATCGGATTCATGATTTTGGCATAATCAATAATCTTATTGAAGCCATTTTCTCCGAAATTCTGATTTGCGTCATAGATATTTCTGAGACTGTATTCGCGAATTTTCAAATCCGTTATTACACCGACAATTTTACGTCCTTCAAGTACGGGTATGTGTCTGATTTTCTCCCTCTTCATAATTTCGTCTGCATCGTGGATTGTATCCTCGATACTGACGTTGAACACGTTAGTGGTCATGATTTCCGAGACTCTTCTTAACAATGGCATAATAACCTCATTTTTAAAAATTCACAAATTCTAAATGTTAATTTAACACAATTTTCTTTATAAATCAAGAAAGATATTTTCAAAAACAAAAATATTTTTCTTAGTTATGTGCTTTAATTTATATATATTTAAGTTTGTTCAAATTTCAAAAATACATGAATAGTTTATTAGATGTATCAAAATCCGGCGAACTGCTCGTAGTGGCACACAGAGGCTCGTCAGGGACAGCTCCCGAAAATACGATTTCGGCATTCCGTCAAGCATTGGAATCAGGTGCCAAGATGGTCGAAATTGATATTCAAATCACCGCTGATAATAAATTTGTCGTTTATCACGATTTTGTGCCACCGGGACATATCAAACGTATCTCGGAATTGAATTTTGATGAAATTAAGGATATTGATATTGGTTCTGCTTATGGCAGCATTTATGCAGGCGAAAAAATTCCGCTCTTGCAGGAAGTATTGGAATTGGTTCGCGACAAGGCTCTGCTAATGATTGAAATCAAAACTTGGACCGGTGACAAAATCCAAGCAAATATGAAAAATTTGATTGATTTAATCGAAGAATATAACAATCTTGAACGCACTATATTCGGCTCCTTCAATTACAAAGTTCTGAGGGATTTGAAAGAATTGAATCCGAATATCAAAACTGCTGCAATCAAAATCCCCGGGGACGATAAGACTCCGAAAGAAATCAAAGAATTAACTCAATGCGAAGTGTTCATTTTTTCGGTTGAGGAACTCACACAAGAGTTGATGGAATCGGCAATTAGGGAAGAACTTTTCACCGGAGTGTATTCTGTGGATACAAAAGCAAATCTCGAAATAGCTTTGGAGTACAAAGTCAGAGCAGTAGCGACAAATTATCCGAATAAGATTTTCAAATGGTTAGAAGAAATCAAAGCCTAATTGCTTTGCTTTTTGAGTACGTTCCGTATAAAAGCTTTGAACGATAAATCATCGTCGGCTTCGGTTTGATTTCGCGAATCCCTAACTTGTTTCTTAATTCCGGTCACGGCAGAATCTTCTGCACTTTTATCAATTTTGCCGGTCAAATCAGCAATTGGAGTGATACTTTTGTCTGTGACTCCAAGCAACAAAACTCTCGTTCCGGCTTGGACTACAAAAAGATGATTTTTGGGTTGGAGTGAAACTTTCGAGAGAACTTTCAGGTCAATAGGTGATAAATTGCTCTTGAATTTACTAGCGTATCTTTTCACAAATATGAGAAGAACGCCTAAGATTCCAACAGCAACTATCAAAGTAATAAATGTATTTAATATAGAACCATCCATCGAAAGCCTCGCTTAATTAAATTATTTCTTGATTCCCTTCAATCTATCAGCCGGGTCAATCAAAGTAGTGATTCTGATACCGAAATGCTTATCCACAACTACAACTTCGCCTTCGGCTACTTTTTTGCCATTTATCAACACGTCAACCGGCTCGCTGACTAATTTGTCGAATTCGACGACAGAGCCTCTACCAAGGCGGAGAATGTCCCGAATCAACATATTAGTCCTGCCAAGCTCGATAGAAACAGGCAATTGCAAATCATAGAGCAATTCCATTTTTGGGTCGAGTGGTGACAATATATTCGAGTCACTCGAAAATCCTAAATTCGGGAAATCACCCTGCATTGTATCAGCCGATTTTGCCTTTTGCTCCGAATCAAGATTTTCTTCATTTTGAGTTTCGTCAACTCCGCTGCTGATTAAAGCATCAATTTCTTCTTGGGTCATTGACATAATATTACTCCATTTCTTTAAACGATAAATCCATTTCTACTAAGTCCTCTTCCTTGAGTGCACGTGTAATCCTAATAGCTTTTTTGCCGTCAACAGTTCCTGGACGCGCTGCAAGTTTGCGTTTACTACCGATAATTACTTCGATTTCTTCGTTAATTCTATTTTCTAATTTTATCACATCGCCGGGCTTGAGTTCTAATAATTCACCTACTGTGAGAGATGTTTTGCCAAGTTCGGCAATTACCGGAAGCCGCGTTGTCGATATCTGTTGATTGACTACTGCAATGTTATCCCTGATTTTCTTGGGCGAAACTTTGACTGCATTCGTCGTGATTTGTTGCTTGTTGAGCTTTGAAAGAACCTCTTCTAAAGCAAATGTCGGGAAGCATAGGTTCATCATGAAAGTATTATTTGTATTGCCGATTTTGACGTCAAAAGATACTACAACCACGATTTCCGACGATGGTGCCACTTGGACGAAGTCTGCTTCTACTTCTAATCTCGAATATTTGAAATTCAAATCGGCGATTGCTCGCCATGAATTTCGCAAATCTGATAAAGCGTGCTCGATAACACCCTTGATTACAGCTTGCTCAATCGGTGTAATTGTTCTGGGTTTGGGGACGACATCACCACCTCCGCCGAGCAACATTTCCACAATCGTTAGTGCTAATTCGGGGCTTACTTCCATAATTCCCGAGCCATCTGTGCCTTCCATATCAAAAATATAAAGGCAACTCGGATTCGATACTGACAATATAAATTCGGAATAAAAGAGCTGGTCAACTGATGTCACTGTGAATGACACGACAGTTTGCAACTTTGAGACTAAATAATATCCAAATACTTCGGAAAAATTTTCATGTATTGTTTGGAGAGTACGAACTTGATTTTTAGAAATACGATTAGGGCGACGAAAATCGTAATTGCTAATCTCCCCTTTTGCCAATTTGCCGGAAATTACTTCATTAACGTCTATTCGCCCGCTGTTCATTTCATTGAGCAGGTTGTCTATTTCTAATTGTGATAAAACTTCAGCCATACACCACTATTGAATTATATATTCTACAAGAATTACGTCACGCAAGAAAATTCGATTGTTTATAAACACGGGAACCAATCTTTCTTTGAAAATCGAAGTCAGAGAATCGCGACGAATTTGTTGCAATTCGCCAACGCTCATATCGCCTATTTGATTGTTGACAGCATTCCGAATCAATGCCTCAAATCTACGTTTTTGGTCATCGGATTCGGCTTCCTTTTTGGCTTCGTCGTCAACTCCAAGCCCGGTTCGGTAGCTTAATCCCAAATTAACAACTACAAATTGAGTCGAAGCACGCGGATTGGTAGTAATTCTACCCGTTTCCATGTATTTCGAATCGTTTTCGGAAATTTTGTCCTCTTCAGCCATCCTTTTGTAATACTCAACATTGGACAAATCCTTATCCTCGACTTGTTTGTGTTCTTGCTCCGTAGTCTGAGTGTCACCCGGTTGAGTGCCAACAACGGAATTCAGCATCATTTTGACTGCGAACAGAATCACAACAACTAAAATAATCAATACACCTGCACCGATACCGATAATAACAGGTAAAGACAATCCGGCTTTCTTTTTAGGCTCTTCGGGTTCTTGCTTGTTTATTTCATCAGCCATACTTTTCCATTTAAAATTTAATGTTATATAAAATATCGGCATCAAATCAAATTTATTGAATATTTATATCAATTTTATGAAATATCATGCCAACAATGTTTGAATTTACTTTGCTGTTGACTCTATCGGCTATCTCAATATAGCATTGCAATAAAGGTCAGAATAATCTGAAATTATGGCGAAAAATAAACCTGAATTCATAATTCACTTGGTCATTTATCACCATGCCCCAAATTACTTTCGTCCGATGCAGAAATACTCAAAACCTTGTTCTTTCATATCCGCCGGCTCAAACAGATTTCTTCCGTCAAAAATTATATTTTGCTTCAGCGAGAAACTGATTTTTTCCAAATCCGGATTCCTAAACTCGTTCCATTCCGTAGCTATTACTAAAGCATCAGCATTTTTCAAAGCATCATACATATTGTCTGAATATGCAATTTTGTTCCCAAAAACAACTTTAGTATTTTCGATTGCTTCCGGGTCGAAAGCAATGATTTCTGCCCCTTTTTCGAGCAATAATTCGATTAATCTGTGAGCAGGTGCTTCGCGAGTGTCATCTGTATTGGGTTTGAATGCCAAACCCCACAATGCGAATCGTAAGCCTGTGAGTTTGCCGCCAAATCTTTTGGAAATTGTTTCGAAAAATCGGCGAATTTGCTTGTCATTAACTTCGTATGAAGCCTTGACAATATCTAACTCGATGCCTTTGGCTTGGGCTGAATACATCAAAGCGCGAACATCTTTCGGGAAACAGGAGCCGCCATAGCCTATTCCGGCAAACAAAAATCGTTTGCCGATGCGAGTATCCGAACCAATTCCAACTCTGATTTTTTCAATATCGGCGCCGACTGCTTCGCAATATGCCGATAGGTCATTCATGAATGAAATTTTAGTAGCAAGGAACGCATTTGCTGCGTATTTTGTCAATTCAGAGCTTTTCTCGTCCATCACATAAATCGGGTTGCCTGAGCGAACAAACGGTTGATACAAGTCGCTTAGCGTCTTAGCAGTGTATTCGTCGGAAGTACCAATTACGATTCTTTCCGGTTTCATTGCGTCCTCGACGGCGAATCCTTCTCTCAAAAATTCCGGGTTCGAGGCAACAGTCACCTTGTTATCAGGCAAAATTTCATCAAAAATTGCTTTCACAACATCCGAAGTTCCCACGGGAACTGTGCTCTTGTTCACGATAATTTTGTTTTCAGTAAGATTCTTTTTTTTGATAATCATCGCAATATCCGATGCTACTCTTTGGACATGTTGCAAATCTGCCGAACCGTCTTCGTTGGGCGGAGTGGGCAAACATAAGAAAATGACAGAGGCATTCTCGACAGCATATTCCAAATTTGTCGAAAAATGCAATCTTCCGTCGCGTAAATTTTTCACGAGCAAAGGTTCAAGTCCGGGTTCGAAAATTGGACATTTCCCATTTTGCATCATTTCTACCTTTTTTTCGTCAATATCAATGCAAATTACTTTAATTCCTGTGGAGGCGAAACATGTACCTGTTACTAATCCGACATATCCGGTTCCGATTACTGCTATTTCGTATGACATTTTATACCTTATTTTCAAGAAAATACAAAAATATATAGTACAAATTTACGAAAGTGTAAGCAAATGGTAATTTAATTTGATTTCAATTTCAGATAGTTTTAAATTAGTAGTTATAAAAATTTACATAATCAAATAATAATAAGGGTTTTATTATGATTTTCGATTTGAATATGATTAAAGCGGTTTATGCCGATTTAGATTCAAAAATTTCCAAAGCAAAAGCCGCCTTGGGACGACCACTGACACTTACTGAAAAAATTCTATACTCACACTTGGACAAAAATCAAGAACTCAAGGATTTCGGTCGTGGAAATGACTATGTCGATTTCAATCCAGATAGAGTAGCCATGCAAGACGCCACTGCTCAGATGGCACTTATGCAATTCATGCAAGCAGGAATGCCACAGGTGGCAGTTCCCTCAACAGTACATTGCGACCACTTGATATTAGCAAAAAATGGCGCAGTCGCTGACCTTGCCGAATCTAAAGACGTGAACAAGGAAGTATTCGATTTTCTTTCCTCTGTTTCGAGCAAATATGGAATTGGATTCTGGAAACCCGGTGCGGGAATCATCCATCAAGTTATACTCGAAAATTATGCTTTCCCGGGTGGGATGATGATTGGCACGGATTCGCACACAGTTAATGCAGGCGGATTGGGCATGGTAGCGATTGGTGTCGGCGGTGCTGATGCCGTTGACGTAATGGCAGGATTTCCGTGGGAGTTGAAATTCCCTAAGTTAATTGGTGTCAAACTTACCGGTAAAATGAGTGGTTGGACGTCCGCAAAAGATGTCATACTTAAAGTTGCCGATATTTTGACTGTTAAAGGTGGTACAGGACACATTCTCGAATATTTTGGCGAAGGAGCAGATTCCATTTCTTGTACCGGCAAAGGCACAATTTGCAATATGGGTGCAGAAATTGGCGCTACTACATCACTATTCGGATTCGATGAATCAATGGTGAGATATTTGGAAGCTACAGATAGAAAAGAAGTCAGCGAATTGGCAAAATCAATTTCGCACCATCTGACCGGTGATGCCGAAGTTTACCAAAATCCCGAAAAATATTTTGACCAAGTAATTGAAATAAATTTATCTGAACTCGAGCCACACGTAAACGGACCATTTACCCCCGATTTGGCAACTCCTCTTTCAAAAATGAAGGAAGCTGTAGATGCAAACGCTTGGCCCGAAAAAATTGAAGTCGGACTTATCGGCTCATGCACAAACTCGTCATACGAAGATTTGACCCGTGCAGCGGAAGTCGCCAGACAAGCTTCGGAGAAAAATTTGTTGGCGAAATCAGAATTTACGATTACTCCGGGCTCGGAGATGATTCGATTCACAATTGAGCGCGACGGCTTGTTGGACGATTTCGAGAAAATTGGCGGCGTGGTGCTTGCAAATGCTTGTGGACCTTGCATCGGTCAATGGGCAAGACACGGAGCCGATAAAAAGGAAAAAAATACAATCATTACCTCATTCAATCGCAATTTTGCGAAAAGAAATGACGGCAATCCGAATACTCACGGATTCGTAGCATCTCCGGAAATCGTTACAGCGCTTTCGATTGCCGGAACTTTGAAATTTAATCCGATGACCGACAAATTAATCAATGAAAATGGCGAACAAGTCATGCTCGAACCGCCCGTAGGATTGGAATTGCCCGAAAGAGGCTTCGACGTTGAAGATGCGGGCTATCAATCACCTGCTGAAGACGGTTCATCAATCCAAGTGGTAGTCCAACCGGATTCGGACAGGCTGCAGCTTCTTGACCCATTTGCGGAATGGAACGGACGCGATTATACAGGTTTGAAATTAATCATCAAAGCAAAAGGAAAGTGTACGACTGACCATATTTCGATGGCTGGACCATGGCTTCGATTCAGAGGGCATTTGGACAATATTGCAAATAACACATTGACAGGAGCTGTGAACTTTTTCAACGAAAAAACAAATTACGTGAAGAACCAACTCACAGGCGAATATGGCGAAGTGCCAACCGTTCAACGTGCGTACAAAGCCGCAGGAATCGGCACAGTCGTAGTGGGCGACGAAAACTATGGCGAAGGCTCATCACGCGAACACGCAGCGATGCAACCGCGACATTTGGGTATGAAGGTTATTCTAGTTCGTTCATTTGCCCGCATTCATGAAACTAATCTCAAGAAGCAAGGTATGTTGGCTCTGACTTTTGCCAATCCGGAAGATTACGCAAAAATCCAGGAAGACGACACAATTGATATACTCGGATTGACCGAATTTGCCCCGGACAAACATCTTACCGTAGTGCTGCATCATGCCGATGGTACAAGAGATGAATTCGAGGTCTATCATTCCTATAATGAGCAACAAATCGAATGGTTCCGCGCCGGCTCGGCATTAAATATCATCAAGAAAAAGTTTATGTAATTGGGCATAAATAAGGATTAACAATAGTCGGTAATAGCTTGTATAACAAAGTATGCAAGTTGTTATCGATTTTTTATATCCCCAACAAGCTTTTAAGTTAGCTTTCAATTTTAAATAGATAAGGAGTATAAAAATATATTTTCTTATTTTTCAATATTATGAATATTTATTCATTATGTAAATACAAATAATTTTTTTATATTTGTATATCATTAAACACGAGGTACAAATGCAAAAAATCCTAATTTTCGGAATAATAATAATTGCTTTGTTATCATTCCAAAACCTACATAGCCAGAATTTCTTGGTTTCAGATTATGGAGATGAATCTGATTTCGATATAGATGATGGTATATATGCCCCGCCAACATTACGCTCTGCAATTCAAAATGCAAACAAAAATGGTGTGGCAGCTGTTATAAAATTTTTAGATAATAACGCAACAATTCAAGTTGTTGCACCTTTGCCAGTAATTAATGTACCAATCAAAATCGAAGGTAGCGGGCTGACATTAGAACGCATCGGGTTTGCTACTTATGGCTTATGGATAACAAAGGATGGTTCAGAATTGCGTGATATCAAGGTTCAGGGTTTTAATGGTGCGGGAATCCATTGGCAAGGCAGTGATGGAATTATTGAAAATGTCACAAGCAGGGATAACAATGGTGCCGGGCTTAATTTGAATAACGCACATAGAAATACAATTGGTTCTTCATCAACGGGTTATTTTTCTAATGTATTTAGTGGGGCTACCGGTACCGGAGGGTATGGAGTCTCTTTATTAAACAGTAATGATAATGTTATCCAATATTGTGGAATTGGAGTGGATGCCGGTAGTCAAAAGTTTGCGAACTCACGTTCCGGAATTAATATAGATAGTAGCTATAGAAATATCATTCAGAATAATACAATTAGTGGAAATGATTGGCATGGAATCCAAATTTACTGCAAGGGGAATGACTGTAGTAATATAATTGAGAACAATATGATTGGACTTGAAATTTTTGGACAGGATAGCATACCTAACAAAATGAGTGGGATTTTACTAAATGGTACAAAAGGTGATACCATCAGGAACAATCATATTTCCGGAAACCTTTCTTACGGTGTTCACATTTCTACGGCAAACTGCTCAAATATTACTGTTGAAAACAATATAATCGGCACTGACAAATCAACAAAAAATGCACTTCCCAATGCACACGGAATCCAAATGTCAGGTTCGCATAATACTATTAAAAACAATATAATTTCAGGTAATAATGGCAATGGAATAGCATTTTCATCAGGCGCCAATAATATCACGGAGATTAAGGGCAATATTATCGGCTTAGATTCAGGTCTCACTCTTGCTGTTCCAAATAACAGGGGTGCTTTTCTTGCAGGTCAAGACATTATATTTGGCGACCCCGATGGAATTGATTTCAACTATATTGCCGGAAATAAATCCGATGGAATTTTCATTACAGGTTCAACTACAAATAATATTAGAATTGTGAGGAACATAATTGGCACGAATTCGATTTTCCCTACAGCCGTATTTCAAAATGGCGGTTCAGGTATCTTAGTCACATATGCTGCGAAAAATGTAAAAATTGATTCTAATTTAGTGGTAGCTTGCCAGAAAAATGGTATTGAAGTTGTTAGAATTGAATTTAATTTTGAAGGCATTCCGCCGATTTTTCATAGACCAAATTTTGTATTGATACGCGGCAATTCAATTGGTCCTCGAATAGATTTAGGGGATTCATCTCGAATTGGTGGCTCCGGAATTAGTGTTTTTGCAGCAGATTCTGTACTCATTGAAGACAATCAAATATTTGGTACTAACCAAAATGGAATAACAATAGGTATTCAAAACCCTGTGTATAATGCTGATACAACTTTGAAAGTGAGAATTTTCAGTAATATGATTGGAGATTCTTCTTTGACTCAGCATAATAAAATTGACGGAGATGGAATTGCTGTTTTAAATTCCGGACAAATATTTATTGGGGGTACCGGTCGAGGTAATATGATTTCGAACTCTGATGGTTCCGGAATTAATATGTTAAGAGCAGAGTATATATACATAGATAGCAATTCAATTTTTGCCATTAAAAATCATGGAATCCATATTGACTCATCAGACATTATCGAAATTAATAGAAATACGATTGGTCCTGATTCAAATCTAAACCAATTGAAAATTGTTAAAGATGGCATTAGAATGAATGATTGTCAAGATGTGTTTGTAGGTAGTCAAAATTCTACAGAATTGGCTAATAAAATTTTTTACTGCCAAAATGGAATATCGGTCAGAGGGCAATCCTTAAGAGCATATTCGTATTTTAATGTGTTCAAGAATAATGAATTAGGAGGAATTGAACTTGATGACTTAGTAAGCTATTTCAATGACGGTAAATATAATGATTATATGGACCTTGATTCAGGAAGTAATCAACTTCAGAATACAATTGATGTGGAGCAAGCTTATGCAGAAGGTGATTCTATTGTAATAAAAGGGCATTTTAACGGAGCAGCATTCAAATTATACAAGTCGGAAATTTATCTTACCACCGCACCTCCGGATAGTCTGAAACATACAACTCAAGGATTAATACCGGTTGAAATTCTCAATTTCGAAACAGATGAAGATGGTTATGCTTTCATTGACACAACTTTCAAAAACCCCCTTTATGCTGCTTTAATAAGTTCATATGATTTCCCTACTGTGATTGTACATGGTGAAAACGGCACATCCTCCTTTTCTCATTTAAGCTATATAAACCCTATCATTCCATTTGTAGATATTGAAGTGATTATTGATAGTGTTATGTCCGGTGTTGATGAATATGGTATAGTCGAATTATATACAAAAGTTAAAAATATTGGTATAATTACTGCACTTGATGTGGTAATCCGAGATTCAGTTTCTAATCTTCAAATGAAGGAAGCTTCTATTTCTAACGGCATTGCAGACGTAACTGATGGCGCATTTATAGGTCTGGTTTCTGAATTACAACCCGGTGATTCGGTAATTTTCGTAAGTAAAGGGAAATTGATGGGAGTAGGTGAACATACACGAATCGTATCAGCTTTCGCAGAGCAAAATGAACCTGACACTCTGAATAATTCGGATACAATAACTTTCAATGTCAATCCTGTAAAACACAATTTATCATTAAATCAAGGTTGGAATATGATTTCTTCATATGTCGAACCGACAGAAGCCGAATTAGAAGATATCTTTGCAATAATAGAAAATTTTGTTGTTATTTTGAAGAATAATCTCGGACAAATATTTTTCCCATCATTTGGTATAAATGATATTGGATTTTGGAATGCCTTAGAAGGCTATCAAATATACATGTCCGAAGCAAAAACTTTGGAGATTTCAGGATTCAAAATCTTGCCACAAAGTAGTCCGATAAATTTAGTTGCGGGCTGGAATATGATTTCATATCTACGTGATAGCTCAATGGATATTGAAGCAGCCTTTTCTACACTTAATATCAATGACAATTTGATTATTGCTAAAGACAATTTTGGGCAAGTTTACTTTCCAATATTTGGCATAAATACGATTGGCAATTTGATGCCAGGTCAGGGCTATCAATTATATTTGAACCAAAACACAACTTTGAGCTATCCTGATAATTAACAGTTCCTATACATAGTCTCTCAGGGCAATGATACACAATGATTGTATCGTTGCCCTGTTTTTTTTTCTTGGAAATCATAGTTTTTTTTCGAATTACTGTACTCGTTGATTTAATTGATGTGAAAAATAAATCAATCCGGAGTCAAAATGAAAAAGTCATTCACCCACGAATAAATTCATGGGCTATGTTTGAGGTCCCTTTCTACTTCAATTTCATAAACTCTTCTTTTGAAATTTCAATATCTTTTAGGATTTTCATAAATAATCCAATGCCAATTGTTTCACCGCTATGAATTGGTATAACAGTAACCCGTCCATCGGGATGCTTTAGAAAATGATGACTTCCTTTGGTGCGGTCAAGCTTAAACCCTAAACTCTCATGTATGGTCAATAGCTCCTTACCTGTGTAGCTTTTCAAATTACTCATTAAACAAACACTTTTTGAAACCCGATAAATTCGTTTTGCACAAAGTCTTGTTCAGCTTCGAGGCATAATTCGATAACCTCTTTAATTCTAACCATCAATTCGTCTAAAGATTTTGCTTGAGTATGGCATCCCCGCAAAGCAGGAACATCAGCAACATAATAACCTTCTGCGTCTCGTTCTATTATAACGTTAAACTCATTTTTCATTTGCAATCTCCATATATTTTAAATTCAATACGTTTAGAATAGTATGATATTATACGAGACAATCATATCTGCATTGACCTCTATCTCCCACGAATAAATTCATGGGCAATGTTTGTAAACGTATTTCAGGACAAGGCATTATTTTCTTTCTTTATCTCCTTCGGAGAGGGTCGGGGTGAGGTTTCTTTGTTTTCTTCAGGACAATAGCTATCCACTCACTTCAACTTCAATCCTGCATCCAAGAGTTGGTTGACCTTGGTCACAGTATTTGCTTCTGCGTAAAATCGAATCAAAGGTTCAGTGCCTGATGCACGGATTAAAAGCCATCCACCATCCACAAAAAATTTGTAACCGTCTGTATCATGAATATTCAAAACCTCGAATCTTCCCAATTTCTTGGGCTTTTTGTTCGCCGCATTCAAAATGGCAGTTTTCACTTCTTCGGTAACGTAAACATCTCTGCGAGAAAATCTGTGAATGCCAAATTCTTGGTCAAGTTCATCGCATAATGCTTTCAAGGACATTTTTCGCTTTGCCATAATTTCCAGAACCAAAAGCGCGTTGAACAAGCCATCACGCTCCGGAATATGGAGAATTGAGCTCAAACCACCGGATTCTTCGCCACCGATGAGGATTTTTTCCTCATTCATCAATTTTGCAATATGTTTGAATCCGACGGGAGTTTCGTGCAATTTAATGTTATTCTTCTCGCAATACATATTTACCATTGTGGTCAGCGAGACCGTTTTGGCAACTGCACCGCGTTTCTTTTTGTGCTCGTACAGATATTTCAACATAATCATAAAAATACGGTGCGAATCAACGAAGCTGCCTTCATGGTCAACGAGCCCAAGTCTGTCGGCATCACCATCAGTTGCAATCCCTATGTCGTATTTGCCTTCGACTACTTTGCTCATCAAAATCCCCAGACATTCGCCGATTGGCTCCGGATGGTCAATTTCACCGAAAGAAGGGTTGTATGTACTGTGAATCTCATCTGCATTCGGCAAAAGGTGCTTCATCGTGTTGATTCCGGCGCCATACATAGGGTCGAACAAAACTTTGAACTTCGATTTATTGATTGCTTCAAGGTCAATTTTTCGCTTCAAAAGCCTCAAATATGAATCTGCTGATGAAAACAAGCGAATCAATTTCAGTTTGGTATATTCCTCCAAAGTTCTGAATTTCATCAGTGGTGGCTTATTCCAAATCTTTTTCAATTCAAGTTCCAATTTCGCAATGTCCTCAGGTTTGGCAGGACCTCCAAAATTCGCTTTGATTTTATACCCATTATAAAGCGGAGGATTATGGCTCGCCGTAATCACAATGCCCAAATCTACATTTTTTTGCTTTGTATGATACGATACTTGCGGCGTCGAAGCAATATCATCGGTCAAATAAACCGTAATGCCCTGCCATGCCAACACACAAGCCGTTTCGATAGCGAATTGCTTAGACAAAAATCGCGTGTCATAGCCAATCACTGCCGAATAATTTTTAGAGTTCGGGTTAGATTTTATAATCAGTCGTGCAGTAGCCAATGCTACTTTTTGGACATTTTCAAAAGTAAAATCTCTGGCTATCAGACCGCGCCAGCCATCAGTTCCGAATTTTATCATCATAATATATTCTGTCTATTTTTTGTACAAATTATGTTTCTTAGCTTATAATGCTGCGCCCTGCATAAATACCTGCTGCTCCGAGAGCGTCTTCGATTCTCAGCAGTTGGTTATATTTTGCGACTCTATCGCTACGGCAAGGTGCACCGGTTTTGATTTGTCCGGCATTCATAGCTACTGCCAAATCGGCAATTGTCGAATCTTCAGTTTCGCCCGAACGATGCGATATGATTGTGGAATAGCCGTATTTTTGAGCCAAATGAATTGTATCAATCGTTTCAGTCAATGTTCCGATTTGGTTCAATTTAATCAAAATCGAATTTGCTACGCCTTCTTCGATTCCGCGTGAAAGGAATGCAGGATTAGTAACGAAAATATCATCGCCTACGATTTGAATCTTTTCGCCTAATTCTTCAGTCATCATTCCCCAGCCTTCCCAATCGTTTTCGCCAAGCCCGTCTTCAATCGAAATAATCGGGTAATTGTTGCACAAATCAACATACCATTTAATCATTTCTTGCGATGTAAGCATATTGCCTGAGGATTTGAACATTTTGTATTTGCCGTCAACGTACATTTCGCTTGCAGCAACGTCCAAAGCCAGTAAAATGTCATCATTTGGTCTGTAACCTGCAGCTACAATTGCCGCAAGAATGACATCAAGGGCTTCTTCATTCGATTTGAGTGATGGCGCAAATCCACCTTCATCACCGACTGTTGTGCTGTAACCTTTCGATTTGAGAACAGATTTCAGATGATGGTAAATTTCAGTACCCATTCTGAGTGCATCGGAAAAATTATCTGCACCGACGGGCATAATCATAAATTCCTGAATGTCAACGTTGTTATCAGCGTGTTTGCCGCCGTTTAGTATGTTCATCATAGGCACAGGCAACATTTCAGCTCTGATACCGCCCAAATATCTGTATAGTGGCATACCGTAATATTCTGCCGCAGCTTTTGCTGTTGCTAAGGAAACCGCAAGAATAGCATTGGCGCCAAGTTTGGACTTGTTATCCGTATCGTCTAATTCTAAAAGCATGTCGTCAATTTGTCTTTGCTCAGTGGCGTCCATTCCTTCGAGCGATTCTGCGATTGTATCGTTAATGTTTTCGACAGCTTTGCCAACGCTTAAACCCATGTAATTGCTATCGTCGCCGTCGCGTAATTCGTGTGCTTCGTGTTCTCCGGTGCTTGCTCCTGAAGGAACAGCAGCAGTTCCAAACGAACCGTCTTCGAGAACTACTTCACATTCGATAGTAGGATTGCCACGAGAATCAAGGATTTGTCTTCCGTAAATTTCATGTATCAGGGAACTCATTTTAAACTCCAAAATTAAATATTCAAAATTGATTAGTATAGATTACTAAGTTATCAAAAAAAATGCGATTTTCTGTTAATTTTCTAAAAAAAAAGATTAATTTTTGTGATTTTTTCGAGCTTTAACAATTTTGACGGCTGATATAAGTGCTGCAATCAATGAATTCGGTGATGCAATACCTTTGCCCGAAATTCCATAGGCTGTGCCGTGGTCGGGTGAAGTCCGAACGACCGGCAAACCTGCAGTAAAATTAACTCCTGTGCCATGTGCTAACAACTTCAACGGCACTAAGCCCTGGTCATGATACATCGCCACAATACCATCAAAATTTCTGTAATCACCATGTGCGAAAAATCCGTCTGCAGGATATGGTCCACGAACCAGAACCCCTCCCGTTTTTAATTGCTCTAAAGCTACGCTGATGATAGTGTTTTCTTCCATCCCAATTTTGCCATTTTCGCCGGCGTGAGGATTCAGCCCAAGCACTGCAATTTTTGGTTTGTCAATCCCAAAGTCAATCCTCAACGAATTATTGAACTGAGTAATCAGTGCAGTTAGCTTTTCTTTCGTTATCAAATCGGGTACAGTACGCAATGGTTCGTGAATTGTAGCCAATGCTACTCTCAAATCATCTTTGAATAATATCATCAAAGGCGACGTTACTTTCGATTTTTCAGCCAACATCTCGGTTTGCCCGGGATATTTGAAACCTGCAAGATAAGCAGATTCTTTGCTGATTGGCAATGTGACCAATGCGTCAAATTTGTGATTGAGCGTGTGTACAATTGCTTTTTCGAGCGATTCGACAGAAAGCGAGCCCGCATTCCGAGTCACTTTCCCAAATTGAACAGGAGAGTAGTTATCACACTCGAGTATCTTCATGTAATGGTCTGACACGATAACGCGCTCGTTCAAAATTTCAATATCATAACCAATTTTTTGAGCATATTCCAGCAATGATTGAGTATTGCAAGAAAGGTAAAACTCTGTATCTCTAAAAAATAAATTTGATGACATAACATCGGCGGATTTCAGTAAAGTTTCCAAACCAATGCCATTAACATCTCCGCAAGTTACCACAATTTTCATTCTTTGTTTCTTTTTCTATAATAATAAAATATCGGAATCCCAATTAAAACCATTAATAAGCCCCAAACTGAATTTATCATTTCACTTTCGCCATTAATGTAATTACTAACATCATTAAATAAAGTCAATATTACAAAAATAAGGGAAAAAATGACAAATAGTATCGGTAATATGGGATAAAAAGGTACTTTATATGGTCGGTGGACATCGGGCATCTTCTTGCGAAGTACGATAACTCCATACGCACCAATACCATAGAATATCCAAGAGACAAAAATGAGCATATCAGTCAAATCATCAAAGGAACCGCTAAAAACAAAAGCGCAAGACCAAATACATTGCAAAATCAAAGCGTTTGCCGGAGTTCTGTACTTTTCGTGTACTTGCCCAAGCCCCGAAAAGAAGACTTTGCGTCGTGCCATTGCAAAATATACTCGTGCACTTACCATGATTGTGCCGTTGGCTGTGCCAAATGTCGAAATCATCACAAGCGCCGTAACTACTCCTGCGGCGATGGGCCCTAAAGCTCGTTCCGCAGCATCAGCCGCAACAAGATGTGATTGGGCAGCGATTTCAATCGGCAATACATAAAATACCGATAGATTTGTCAATACATACACTACGATTACAATCACAGTCCCAATCGTCAGTGCCAACGGAATGTTTCGAGCCGGATTTTTCACTTCACCGGCAATGTAGGTGACATTGTTCCAACCGTCATAAGCCCAAAATGCTGCCGACAATGCTGCTACAACGCCTCCCAGTATCCCAAGCCCCGCAAATGAAAAATTCGGAATGTCGTTTGTCAAATTGTCTGTTGAGCCGTTCCCAAAAGCAAAACCGGCAAAAATCAGCAACAAAATTGCCAGCACTTTAGTTGCAGTGAATGTGACGGCTATCCGTCCGCCGTTTTTGATGCCGAAATAATTCGCAATCGTGAGAAAGATGATTACCCCGGAAGTCAGCATCTTCACGCCAACATTTTTCAGTGGATAAATTGCACCAACGAAAGGCATATATAATTTGAAATTATTCTCAATATCAGCCGCAAATCGCGGAAGTCGGAAAAAGTATTCGCTATATTCAGCAAAAACGTACGCGATAGATGCAATCGAAGCCGTTTGAATGACTGCCAAAAGCGCCCATCCGTACAAGTAGGCAGTCAAATCACCGTACATTTTCCGAAAGTAAACATATTGTCCGCCTGTTTCGGTAATCATTCCTGCGATTTCGGCATTAGTCAATGCACCTGCTAAGGTAATCAAGCCTGCGACAATCCATATTAGCATCACAAGCTCCGGAGAGCCCAAGTACATTGCCATTACTGACGGCTTTTTGAAAATACCCGAGCCAATTACGGCTCCCACAACTATTGCAATCGTTGTATATAAACCAAGTGCTTTTAATAATTCTTTCTTGTCGCTCATTCAAAATAAGATTATTGAAAAAATCAAAACTCTACTTTCAAATATTACAAAAAAGTTTAATTATACAAAATGTTAATTTCTATTTTTTATGAATGAAGAAATGGTTAAAATTTCTTAATGTAAATATTTTTATTTGGTGAGTTTGAAAAAAATTAATACTTTGTGTCATGTTTTCTACACACTTTTTGATTTTCTTTCGTTTAATTGTTATAGTGCTGGAATTAAATATGGGAATAAAATGCTAACAGCAATAATCATAGGTGCAGTAATTGGATTTATCTTGGCAATGCCGCCGGGACCTGTAGCTATGGCTTGTGTCAAGGTTGGACTTCAAAACGGACGTAGGGAATGTTTTGAGCTCTCCATCGGCACAGCACTTATGGATACAGTATATTGTGTGATTGCCATATTTGCCGCCACAGCCGTTTTAGACTCTTTAAGCAATTTTTTAGATTCAAATCCTCTGATATACCTCACTATCCAAATCGTAATCGTAGCCTTGTTAGTATATTTTGGCTTGTCTCAATTCAAAAAGAAAAAAATCGAAACTGACGAAGCCACCTTGAATAAAGCACCTTCATTTATATCTACACTCAAAAGCCGTGGACCATTTTTGTTGGGCGTTGCAATGGCATTGACTAATATCGCTAACCCAACCTTTATGTCAACACTTATGGTAATGACAGCATGGGTAAACAAATTGGACTTGTTCGTATCCTCTTTTGGGACTAATATGTTGTTTTCGATTGGATTTGGAATCGGGAATTTTTCATGGTTATTTCTTCTCGCTTATTTTGTAATGCGAAACAAACACAAACTTTCCGAAACTTCAATGGTGCGTATCAAGCAATTTGCCGGACTAACTTTTATTGGATTCGGCGGATTTTTGGGATGGAGATTAGTCGCATTTACAAACTGGGCCCAAATTTTTAAGATAGCCTTCACTTTCTAATCAAGCTCTTTAAAAACAAACATAACCCACGTTTTAAGCTTGGGCGAAATTTAAAAATCCCCCAAACGCCTTTCCCCCTCAATTAAGAGGCGGTTAGGGGGTGTTAAGAAAAATTTTAGGATTAACCAATACATTTTAACCGCAAAGAACGCCAAAGAGTTTTGTTTGTCATTCTGAACGAATGTGAAGAATCCATGTCTTTATCGAATACTTGATTCTTCGCCTTCGGCTTCAGAATGACCAGCGCTTAGGACACAAAACTCAGAAAACTTCAAAAATTAGACTTCCGAAGTCTTCATCTGTCAGACTTTCACAAACATTTCATGTCCCGTCTTTGTTATAATTTACGGATAGGGATAAATCTGTAATATAGTCGTTAGTTGTAACAAAGATGATACACTAACTTTGGAACAACTGACGGTACAGTAAGCAAATTGTCTGAACTATGATTTATGTGATTTTTGTGATTAAGATGATTATGAAAAATGGAATAAAAAGTTGAATATAACCCCTTCGGGGTAAAAATCAAACTCGTTTGTAGCATAGTTATAGATATACAACCCCTTCGGGGTAAAGACATCAAGTTGTATTTTTACCGCGAAGCGGTTACATATCTATAATACAATGTTTCTTTTTAATTATTTTACCGCGAAGCGGTTACATATCTATAACACAAGTAGTACAGATGTTTTTATCCCATCAGTTGTTTCACCTGACGGAAAAAAAAAATCATAAAAATCATTCAAATCAAAAAAATCATAGTTCGGAGTTTCATGTCCCGTCTTTGTTATAATTTACGGATAGGGATAAATCTGTAATATAGTCGTTAGTTGTAACAAAGATGATACACTAACTATGGAACAACTGACGGGACGAGTATCTCCGGTATACTTTTGTTATAGCTATTCAATCCCTTCAGGATTGTTGAATATGTCGCGATTTCTTTCCCCGCATTTCATACGGGGCTATTTACATTCAATCTCTTCGAGATTAACACGGATAAACGTTTCCTCGCACCCTAGAATAAATTCGTGGGCTATGTTTTGGACAGAACGCTGCTCTGTCCCTACATTTCAGATGAGGCTGTCTCATAAGGGCAGCCATTTTTTATATTTTTGTGGAAAAAAAAGAGAAAATACTAGGTACAAATCGGCGTCATAACGGTTGTAATCAACAATAAGTTAGCGATGCAATGAGACCAAAGTTTAAATACTATAATCAATCACAAGCGTTTCTACTACCTCCATCTCTTGATGAAATGATTAAAGAAACTCATCCTGTTAGGACAATAAATAAAATTATTGATGAAATTGATATAAGCGATATCGAAAGCAATTACATCGGTGGTGGCGCGACCAGCTACAGCCCGAGAATGCTTTTGAAAATACTCGTATATGCTTATATGAATAATGTCTATTCAAGCCGACGAATAGAAAATTTAGTGCAAGAAAATATTCATTATATGTGGCTAAGCGGTATGCAAAAGCCGGATCACAATACAATCAATCGCTTCCGCAGTAAACGCTTGGCAAGCGGCTTGAAAGAAGTATTCACTAAGGTAGTAATGCTATTTCATAAAGCCGGAATTTTGGATATTAAAGATCTATATACAGACGGCACAAAAATAGAAGCAAACGCAAATAAATACAGCTTTGTCTGGAGTAAAAATATCCGAACACGTAAAGAAAAAATATTACAACAAGTCAATGAGTTGTGGAAATACGCACTTCAGGTAAGCGCAGAAGAAATGCGAGACGTCCGACCACAGAGCTATGAAGAGATAAATCCCGAGAGTATAACTGAAACAATAGAAGAAATAAATAAAGTATTGGTAAAAAAAGATTGATAAAAATGTACGTGCCAAACTTACAAAAGTGAAGAAAAACTTGGTCTGAACAATTAAGGAAATATGAAGCATACGAAAAGCAAATGAACGGTCGCAACAGTTGTTCAAAAACCGACCCTGATGCAGTATTTATGCGAATGAAAGAAGACCGTATGCAGAACGGACAACTAAAAGCCGCTTACAACTGGCAAATAAGTACAAACAATCAAATAGTGGTCAATTACAGTATTCATCAAACAGCCGGTGACACTTCCACATTTATTGAACATATAGAATCATATAAACGCCAATATCGTGAATACCCTGAATCAATCACAGCTGATGCAGGTTATGGGGGTCATGAGAATTACAAATATGCAGAAGACAATAAAATCGAAGCCTATATCAAATACAACTATTTTCATAAAGAGCAGAAAAGCAAGTGGCAGAAAGACATCAGCAAGTCCGACAATTTATATTACAACGAAGAACAAGACTGTTACTATTGCCCAATGGGTCAAGCGATGGAAAATATCGGAGAGAAAGAAAAAATAACTTTGAACGGATACAAACAAATAGTCAGCCGATATAGAGCCAAAAACTGCGTCGGTTGCCAGCTGCGAGCCACTTGCCACGAAGGCGCTGACAATCGAACGATAGAAATAAACAAAGAAGCAAAACGACTAAGAGAGCAAGCAAAATCCCGACTGATGAGTCCTGAAGGTGTGAAAAAACGAAAACGACGACCAATTGAACCGGAAGCGGTTTTTGGCAATATCAAACACAACAAACAATTTAGAAGATTTTTACTGAGAGGCAAAGAAAAAGTAGAAATCGAAGTTGGACTATTGGCTCTAGCCCACAATCTGAGCAAATTTGTAGCTTAAAATAGCAAAATATCTCACTTTCCCATCCAAAATTGCCTCAAATTAGCATCAAAACATACCAAAAAATGGAATAATGCTCTATTTCTAATTGATTTTTCAAATTTAGAATGTTAATTATAACAATTAATCTCATTTTTTCTTTTTATTGAAGTCGAAGAGGCTGCTCTTGTGAGACAGCCTCATCTTGGTAACCACCGAACCACCAAAAAAAAAAGCTGCCCAATTGGACAGCTTCTTCAGTTTCTAATCCCCACCCCGCACCGATTTTAAGTCTTCGCTTTTTTCGACTTTGCAATATCCTTACGCAATGTTTCAGCCATATTTATTCCTACTCTTGTTGCAGCATCATTAATCGCATTACGAAGCTGGTCTTCGCTCAATGAAGCCAATTCAGTAGTTTGGAGCACATTCTTTAAAGTTCGTCCCATCGCAGTTTCTTCGGCACCGTAATAATTCCTCAAGGGGTAGGATTCGGATTCAGTGTTTTCCCATACCACGCCACCATCATTACGAGAAGTTATTTGCGTTCTTGCTTGCACTTTAATATAAATTGAACCGGACGTAGAATGTAGTTGAATTTCCTCGATGGTAGTAACGGCTACAAATTCAGCATCATCCTCCAAATCCCATACAGGCTCTACCATCAGATATTTGCGTAAAGTAGAGCCGACTCCGTCAGATACCGCATAAGCTATTGAATCTGGATTCACGGCACGCATTAATTTGTTTTCCAATTCAGAGCCGACAAATATGCTTGATACAGATACAGCAATATTGGCTATGGTTTCGCCGGTTGACTTTTTCTCTTTTGTCGGTGGTCCTTCATCATACATAATATCTACTTGTCGAGCATTTGCCGAAACAACTTCTTCAAAGTAGATTTTCTTGCGGTTCAAATCATAATTTTCGAGATTATTAGTCCGACATCCTGCAAAAGCCAATGTCAATGCAAATAGTATTAATATTATTTTTTTCACGTCTTTTCCTTATTATAGAATGTTTAAAATCGTATTACGAATAATTCTTAATTTTAGTTACAATAAAATAAAAATGTCTGACGAAAAGAAAATTACTGAAAAATATCCGAGTGAAGAATTCAAAAGCAAGGTGTCAAATCTACCTACTGCTCCGGGTATTTACCAATATTTTGACGAAAACGAGAAATTGATATATATCGGCAAAGCCAAAAATTTACGGAGTCGAGTGCGTTCATATTTCCATCTCGGCAAAATTGGCGATGCCAAAACTAATGCAATGTTGGGTAAAATTCGCAACGTTGAGGTAATTTTGGTTGACTCGGAAGTTGAGGCTCTGATACTGGAAGACACTCTCATCAAAAAGCACAAACCCAGATACAATGTGCTTTTGCGTGATGACAAAACTTATCCTTATATAAAAGTTACAAATGAGCTATATCCGCGGCTAATCCCTACGCGAAGAGTCGAAAAAGACGGCTCAAAATATTTCGGACCATTCACTGAAGTCCGAAACATCAAACAACTCATGAAAATCATCCGGACTTTATTTTACATTCGTAGTTGCGATTTGAATATCAACGAAATAAGCATCGAAAAAAAACGCCACCGAATTTGCCTTGATTTTCATATCCAAAAATGCCAAGGACCCTGCGAAGGGCTCGTGAGTGTAGATGAATATCGCAATAATGTCCGAAATGCGACCAAAATTTTGCAAGGAAAAACTAACGAACTTGAAAAAATTCTCGTATCGGAAATGCAAAAATTTGCCGAAGAAATGAAATTCGAGCAAGCTGCTGTGATGCGAAATAAATTGGCTATTTTGAAAGATTACACAAATAATCAAAAAATTGTTTCAGCCGATTTGATGGACCGTGACATTTTCGGTCTGACTCGGACTGATGATTTGGCATGCACATTAGTTTTGAAGGTTCGCGACGGCAAATTAATCGGCAAACGCCATTATATAATCAAAAACGCAATCGAACAAACTGACGAGCAAATCATGCAACGCACGATTGAAAAATGGTACATGGAATCCGATTTCATTCCGCGGGAATTGTATTTGCCCTGCGATGTTGATGATATTGAGTATATGACTGATTGGCTTACAGAATTGCGAGGGAAATCTCTCGACATTTTGCTGCCGAAAATCGGCGACAGGCGAAAATATGTCGAAATGGCGAATACCAATGCACATTTCATGCTGAAAGAATATATCATGGCTCAAGAAAAACGCGAGCAAGTTGTGCCGCGCCCGGTACTTTCTTTACAACGTGATTTAAGGCTCAAAGTAGCACCACGCCGAATTGAATGCTTCGATAATTCACACCTTCAAGGAACGGATTTAGTCTCTTCGATGGTTGTTTTCGTGGACGGCAAGCCCAAAAAATCCGAATATCGCAAATATAAGAATGTAACTGTTTTGCGAAATGACGACTTTGAAGCTATGCGTGAAGTCATAAGAAGGCGATACACACGGGCAATCGGCGAAGAGAGCGAACTGCCCGATTTGATAATCGTTGATGGTGGCAAAGGGCAGCTTTCATCAGCATATGGCATTTTGTATGAACTTGGACTCACCGAAAAAATTCAAATTATCGGTTTGGCAAAAAGGCTCGAAGAGGTTTTCATGCCCGGCAAAAGTGAATCAATGATATTGCCCCGAACTTCGAGCAGCCTACGACTAATCCAACAACTTCGCGACGAAGCCCATAGATTTGCCATAACTTATCACCGTTCATTACGCAAAAAACGCACTCTACATACTGAGCTACAAGACATCAAGGGGATAGGCAAATCAACTGCAGAAAAATTGCTCAAACATTTCGGCTCCGTAACTGCTATCAAAATTGCCGGAATTCGAGATTTGGAACGAATTGTCAATTCAAAAATCGCACTCAAAGTTATGGAACATTTTAAGCAGGAAGCAGGGAAGGGAGAGGAGTAGGGTTAAATTTACTCCTTCTTCCCTTCATCCCCAAAAACTAAATGAAAGGCACCACGCAAATGCCCTGCTTTATATCGGGTGGCTAAGTCTTCGGGATATAAGCCTTTAATCTTTGCATACAAATCAGCACTTAATTCTTTGCCGGGAGTGCCGTGGCAACTCAAGCAAAAACTCTGCACTATTATCGGCTTGAAATAATGCAATTTACCTTCTGCTTTTATTAGCATTGGCTGAGGTGCTTCGCCGACATGCACGTCGTAAGTATAATCGAAAAGTACGCCATCTTCCAAATCATCAGGCTTGTTCAGTGGGTTTCGGTAATCTGCCGAGACACGTTTAATCGTCATGCCCGTGCCGTCCACAACATTAGATGTGAACGGCAGAGCATTGATATTGCAAAATTGAATCGCATTCTCATATCCGCCTTCGCTGATAGCATTCATCAGTTCGGCTTTCAATTTTTCCGCTACTAAATTTGTTATGCTGTCGCCAATTGCCAGATAGCGTTGTTCAGATTCAGAATATGTTCGCTGTTCTGCCTTGATTACAGGTTCGGGGATTGGTTCTTCCTCCTTTTTTGAACAAGATGTTAGAACTATCAATGATAGTAAGGCTATATTTAAAATTGACAATCGCATATGAGGCTCCTGAAAAATTATCGGATGATTAGTTTAATGTTTTTTCGCCGGGATTCCAATTGCAAGGTGTCTTTTTACCGCTTTGCAATGCTTCTAATACTCTGAGTACTTCGAGCGTGTTACGTCCGACATCCTCAGTTTGGATGACCGAATAAGCTAACATGCCATCAGGGGAAATTATATACAAGCCACGTAATGCATAGCCTGTTTCTTCTTTCAAAACTTCGTAATTAGTTGCAGTTTTGTGAGTAAAATCAGCCAGCATCGGATAGGGTAGATTCTTCAAGCTCGGATGTGATGAACGCCAAGCTAAGTGCGAATGGTGGCTGTCAGTCGAACATGCTATTACTTCGCAATTCAATTCTTTGAATTTTTCATAATGAATTCCAAAATCCTCTATTTCAGTCGGACAAACAAAGGTGAAATCTTCCGGGTAGAAAAAAAATACTACCCACTTGCCCTTATAATCTTCGATTGATATGTCAACAAAAGCATTGTCAGGTGTAAGCGCATCTGCGTTACCGCCAATTACTGCTTTACCTCTGAAATCAGGTGCTTTTTTACCAACAAGTAAACTCATAAATTCTCCTAAAATGTTATAAATGTTTTTCCAATTTGTAATAGCATTTTGAACGTAATGTCGAATCCTTTAGTGTTACTTATTATTCCGATTTGCAATTCTAATGTGAGTAATACGTGAAACTTATTTCTTACTTTGACAATTAGTATTTTTATTAACGAAAATTCAAACATGGCAAAAACAGCTGAAAATAAAGTTAAATCCTTGGTGATTGTAGAATCACCATCGAAAGCAAAGACAATTGAAAAAATTCTTGGTTCCGATTTCTTAGTTACTTCAAGTGTGGGGCATATCCGAGATTTGCCCAAGAAAGATATGGGTATTGACATCGAAAACGGCTTCAAACCTACTTATGAAGTAAGTCAGGATAAACAAAAAGTTGTTACTGAATTGAAAAAATTGGCAAAAAATGCCGAAACAGTATGGTTAGCGACGGACGAGGACCGTGAAGGTGAGGCTATTGCATGGCATCTTTTCGAGACTTTGAAGCTCAGCGACAAAAAAACGAAACGAATCGTTTTTCATGAAATCACAAAAACTGCCATCCTCAATTCAATCGAAAATCCCCGTTCATTAGACAAAAATTTGATTGATGCTCAGCAAGCGCGTCGAGTGCTCGACCGACTTGTGGGGTATGAACTTTCGCCTGTGTTGTGGCGAAAAGTCCAAAAAGGGCTTTCAGCAGGGCGTGTCCAATCGGTAACTGTTAGAGTAATCGTGGAGCGTGAGCGCGAAATTGATGCATTCGAATCAGAACCAAATTATCGTGTTGTTGGAGATTTCATCTCTGCTGAAGGCAAAAACTTCAGGGCTGAACTCAAACAAAGATTCGAAAATTTTGATAAAACGAAAGCATTTTTAGAGAAAATTCGCAATTCCGGTTTCAAAATAACTGATGTAGTAGTTAAACCTTCAAAACGAACTCCTTCGGCACCTTTCACAACTTCAACTTTGCAACAGGAAGCATCACGAAAATTGAGTTTTTCTGTAAAGCAGACTATGGTGGTTGCACAGAAATTATACGAAAACGGATTCATTACATATATGAGAACTGATTCGCTCAACTTGGCAGACTCTGCTCTCGAACAAGCAAAAAGTGTAATTAGTGCCGAATATGGCAGTAAATACTCGCATCTTCGTCATTACAAGACAAAATCTTCTTCGGCTCAAGAGGCTCACGAAGCAATCCGCCCGACAGATTTGTCAAAATCGGAAATCAAAGGCGATTCAAATATGATGAGGCTGTATGATTTGATTTACAAACGTACTTTAGCATCTCAAATGGCTGATGCTGTGCTTGAACGCACTGTTGCGAATATCGAAATTTCCAACGACAATAATGTTTTTGTTGCGACGGGAGAAGTCATCAAATTTGATGGTTTTTTGAGGCTGTATTTTGAATCCACTGATGATGAAAACGGTGTTGATGACGATTCAAAAATTTTGCCACCTCTCACTAAAGGGCAAATAGTAGATTATTCATCAATTACCTCCCGCGAAACTTTCAAAAATCCTCCACCTCGATATACAGAAGCGAGTTTGGTGAAAAAATTGGAGGAACTCGGAATCGGTCGCCCTTCGACTTATGCACCGACTATTTCGACAATTCAGGACAGAGGATACGTAGAAAAGAAAGATTTAGAGGGTAAACAGCGTGCTTATTCATTCTTCAAATTGACTCGCGATGCTTTGAAATCCGAACAAAAAACTGAAATCACAGGTGCTGAAAAATCGAAGCTGTTTCCGACTGATGTTGGAATGGTTGTAACTGATTTTTTGATGAAATTTTTTACCGATATTGTAGATTTCAATTTTACTGCAAAAGTCGAAAGCGAATTTGACGATATTGCCAAAGGGAAAAAAACTTGGCAAAAGATGATTCAGGGCTTTTATGGCAAATTCCACAAAACAATCGAAGCTTCCCAAGATATTAAACGTACTGATGCTGTCGAGAATCGTGTCTTAGGGAATGACCCGAAAACAGGAAAGCCAATTATTGCCCGAATCGGCAGATACGGACCGATGTTGCAAATTGGCGAATCTGATGATGAGGAGAAACCGAAATTCGCAAAAATGCCTAAAAATTCTCGACTTGACCAAATAACTCTCGAAGAGGCTTTGAAAGCATTTGATTTGCCGCGTATTATTGGAACTGATGCCAACGGCGTTGAGATTTCGGCTCAAATCGGGCGTTTCGGACCTTATCTGAAGCACGACAAAACTTTTGTATCTATCAAAGAGGAAGAGATTCACGAAATTGCGCTTGAAGAAGCAATCATAAGAATCCAAGCTAAATCCGACGCAAATAAAGCGAATACTCTGAAATTATTTCCGTCCAACGAATCTATCAAAGTGCTCAACGGAAGATTTGGTCCTTATATCACTGACGGCAAGAAAAACGCACGTGTCCCGAAAGATAAAATTCCGGCTGATTTGACTCTCGAAGAATGTCAAGAATTGCTTGATAAAGCTGTTGCCAAACCCAAAGGTCGTGGTGGAAAAAAGAAATAGAACAATATGAAAGTAAAATTATTTTTCATTCGTAAAACGAAAGCAATCTATTTGAAGCTGAAATTGCACAAATTATTCGGCTTAATGAATGGTTTTATGTTCAATTTGTCTTATTTGAATGAATTCTCGCGGTGGCGAGCTTCGATAACTAAGCCCGAATTAGATGATTTTTTTAACCCGAATTTTGGGACAGGCAGAAGATTTGAACTTTTCGAGTTTATCAAAAATAAGTACGGATTGAATTGTCCGATTGATTATCTCGAATTTGGCGTAGCTTACGGACGAACTTTCAAATGGTGGGCAGAAAATAATTCTAATGCCGAATCGAAATTTTACGGCTTCGATACTTTCGAAGGGCTTCCTGAAGATTGGAATTTATTCAAAAAAGGCGATATGTCCGCAGGTGGAAAATTGCCCGACATGAACGACAATAGGGCTGAATTTTTAGTCGGATTATTCCAGGACACTTTGCCAGGTTTTCTCCGTACATTCAAAAATGATAAACGAAAAGTGATTCATATTGATGCCGATTTATACACCTCGACTTTATTTGTTCTCACTTCGATGGCGCACCTTTTACGCAAAGATGACATTATCATTTTTGACGAATTTGGCGTACCGATGCATGAATTCAAGGCATATATGGAATTTACAAAAGCATTTCGCATTGAAACCCAAATAATCGCAGCTGTCAACAATTATTTCCAAGTAGCTTTTATAGTCAAATAATCATCTTTCGATTACAAATGGGTATGTGTCGCTTGTGGAACCGCTCGTCAATCTGACGAAATATTTCCCGATAGCCAATTCGTTTGCGTTGAAGCTGTATTGATAATACTCCGAAAATTTATTCCCCGAAATTGTGATTATCTCTTTGACTTGTTTGCCGTTTATATCAATTACGTCAATTTTAATCATGTCTGATTCAGTCACCGCGAATTCGATATTGACTTGGTCGCCGCTTGTCGGATTAGGGTAAATTCTATGAATGAAAGCATTTTTTGGACGTGAATTATATACTCCGTCAGGATTAATTCTAATCGGCAACAAAGTGTTTATATTTTTTGAAGTATTGACGAGTGCGTCATAATCAGCATTTGCAAATACAACAAATGTAACCCTTACTGTGTCATCAGGTCGCACTCTGAGCGGACCTGAACCCATCACCATACTTACATCTTTTACGCCCGATTCTGCACGTGCGATTCCATTGCTCATCATTAGCCATTTTTCTTTCATTGTAAATCCGTCATAAACACCCGGATTTTCCTCGCTTGTGCCGTCATTATCAATTGCAAAAAAGTTGTGATTGCCTTGGTTCATCATTTTTACTGCTGCAAGGGGATAGCTTTCATTCACAACATTTTGAACATATCCGAATTCATGCTCGAAATCCCATTTCGCAACATTATTCGAGCCGCCGGGACCAATATCCCAATCGAAATACATAGCTACAAACAATGAATCGCGATATAGCCCCGATTGATTGATAACGTCATAATTCAGTACGAGAGCATCTCGAAGTCCGTCCGAATTGAAAATATATGCATTGTTGAGCACCGAAACGCCAACCATCAGCGAATCCCATTTTTCCGTGAATTCATTATATGTATGATTAATTTGCTCATTTCGCTCAACAAATTCGATTGATTTTACAATTTCGAAGTGGCGATTTGCATTATTTCCGTTTGCAGCTCGGGCAACGTTTGCTACAATAGTACTGTCGGCAGCTATCATCAAAGCTCCTTCAAATAATAAGCCCGATGATTGATTCCACGAAAAGCCTTCTCCCATCATATTATACGGGAAATCATTAAATGCAATATTACCCCGACTTGCAACTGATGCTTTCAAAGTATTTGATGTGAGTGTTCGCCATGACGGACGAGCCATAAGTTCGATTGAATTTACATTTGTAAAATAGCCGTCGCGAATAATATGGATTTGGACATTGAATCTGTGGTCGATTGGAATATCATCAGGAATTCGCAATCGTAGCGATTGACCTGCATCTACGACAGTATTTTTGAGTATTGTTCCCACCCAAATGCTATCAACAAGCAACTCGGCATTAAAACTTTCTGCATATGCTTTGATATAGACCGAATCAACATCTGCAAGGTAATTGCTAAGTGTCAGTTCGACCGAAATATAATTTCCGGGAGATACAATGTCATCACCATCTTCGTCAATTACTTCAATCGAATGTAGTGAAACCCATTTTGGGTCTTTTATTGTGATGGCTTTTAGCAAATTTACTCTGCCTGCACCAAGTTTGCCGATGTATGATGTATTTCTGTTATAAAAATTATCAGATGTCGCTTTCAGCACTTCACCGACTTCTTTGTTTGAATATTCGGGGAACATGCTCATTATCACGGCTGCACAAGCTGCAACTACCGGCGATGCCATAGAAGTGCCGTCCCATGCTGTATATAAATCAATCGGGATTGTGGACATGATTTGCGTTCCGGGAGCCGTAATGTCCACAGATGAATGGAAATTCGAGAATCCTGACCTTTGGTCTAATTCGGTTGAAGAAGCAACAGATATGATTCCATCATATGCAGCGGGGTAAAAAGCTGATTCTACGGCATTATTGCCCGCAGCGGCTACAATTACGCATCCGTAGGTGTTTGCTATGTCAATTATTTCTTGCTCGGCTTCGGATAAGCCACCGCCGCCCCAACTGCAATTGATGACTTGCGCACCGTTCATTGCAGCATATAAAACTCCATCATAACCATTTACTATTGTTCGGCTGAATTGCGAGTCATGTCCTATCTTTACGGGCATGATTTTCACTTTGTTCGTGATTCCGGCTATACCTATTTCATTATTGCGGGTAGCAGCTATAATACCGGCAACGTGAGTGCCGTGTGGGTGTCCGGGCATTGCGTCATTGTCAAATCCAGTAGAGTCTGAATTGCTCGCAAAATCCCAACCCATATAATCATCTATAAATCCGTTCATGTCGTCGTCAATTCCATTGGTTCGCTTGTCGTTTCCATTAGCGTCCAAGCCGTCTTCTCCCGGATTAATGTACAATGTACCCAGCAAATCTTCGTGCAGATAATCAACACCAGTATCAACGACTGCCACGATGATTGTGTCCGAATCTATCGAATCCATGATTTCCCAAGCCGGTATTGCCCCAATCAATGGCAGCATATATTGTTGGAAAAGTAAGGAATCATTCGGCAAATCGACAATTTTCCTGATGAACATTGGTTCGGCGTATTCGATTTCAGCTAAGTTTGAAATCTTTCTCGCTGCAATCATCGGGTCTATAGGCGATGTATATTCTAAGATTAGTATTCTTTCAATAGACGAGACAGCTCTGTTTCCTCCACCAAAACTCATCAAATTATTATTATTATTGCGTATATTGTGTTGTGCAATGAGAGCGGGATGGACAAAAGTTCGGTGCTCATATTCCCCCAAAAGTGAATTCAACACTTGCTTTGTGTCATTGCTCAAAGATTCGACGCTATTGCTTTTGATTTTGACTACGATTTTGTTGGCATAATACTCAGAAATTTGTTCTTCAGCTAAAGATGGCATATATAAGAGAAATAATAAGCAAATTGTAAATTTTTTCATATTTTTAAATTGTTGGTTTTGCAAAATCAAACATAAAACACATAAATCATAGAAAAGTTACAATTCGGTTTATATTGTGAAATATTTTATTCTCAAGAAAATACTTCTGCTGATATTTCTGGTAATCTTTGCCATAAGCTGTAGCGAAGACAACTCAATCAATTCATCGGACGAAGTGCTTAACGAATGGGTTGGGCAGATGCTAATGGTCGGTTTCAGGGGATTGGAAATTGAACATGATTCGCAAATTGCCACACAAATCAGACTCGGGCGAATTGGCGGTGTTGTGCTTTTTAGTCGTGATGTGGCTCTTGGCAGTGGTATCAGAAACATTCAATCACCTTGGCAAGTAAAATTGCTCAATTCGCAATTACAATCACATGCCAAAATACCTTTGCTCATCGCAGTTGACCAAGAGGGCGGATACGTTGCAAGGCTCAATGATGTTTTCGGTTTCCCCGAAACAGTTTCGCAACAATACCTTGGTGATGCAGATAATGAATTCATGACAACACTTTCCGGGCAATTAACGGCGAGAACACTTAGCGAAGCCGGATTCAACCAAAATCTTGCTCCGGTAGTTGATTTGAATATCAATCCCGAAAGTCCAGCAATTGGAGCAATTGAGCGAAGTTTCTCGGCATCTCCCGATGTAGTAGTTCGTAATTCGGCAATTATTATTGATGAGCACCGTAAGAAAAATCTCATCACAACTTTGAAGCATTTTCCGGGTCACGGCAGTGCCAAAACTGACTCTCATTTTGGCTTTACAGATGTTACAACCACTTGGCAAAACATCGAACTCGAGCCATATCGTCAGCTAATAAATATGAACAAAGCGGATGTGGTCATGACTGCACACGTTTTTAATTCCAATCTTGATGCTCAATATCCGGCAACACTCTCGAAAAAAATCATAACAGGAGTTTTGCGAGAGCAACTAAATTTTGACGGTGTGGTAATTACTGACGATATGAATATGAAGTCTATCACCGACCATTATGGATTGGAAAATGCTATCGAGCTCACAATCTTAGCCGGCTCGGATATTATCATTTTTGCAAATAATTTAGTTTATGATGAACTTATCGCCGAAAAAGCTCATAAAATAATAGTTGATTTGGTCAAATCCGGCAAGATTTCACGTGGACGTATCAAGATTTCCTATGATAGAGTCATGAAACTTAAGTCTCAATATTTGATTAATTGACATAAATCGAATATATTTTTCAAAATAATTTTGAAATATTGATGTTTTTGATTAATTTCGCTTAGTACAAATCAAAAATAGTTAATACTTTGTTTATTTTCAGCTAATAAAAAGACAAATAATGTTCGCTACCAAAAAGAAAGGGTATGCAGGAAAACCTGTAAAACAACCCATTAAGCCCGTAAAACTAAATCAATGTGATGTTGATATTCTTAACTACCTAAAAGACGAAATGCGTGAAGTGATTTCGATTCATGAAAAACTCGCTAAATATAGCGACCAAGAAATCAGTCTTAATTTATCATGGCTCGAGAAAAAAGACTTTATAAAAAAGGTTATAACTCACAACCCATTTGGCATGAATACAATTTCATATACATTAGATTATATGGGTAAGGATTTTTTCGGTAAATAGTTTACTTTCATTACTATAAATGAATTCTACAGTGGTAAGAAGATTCCGTTTGTGTCTCCAAAATAAAACGGATATTCAAACTTCTTGCTATAGATATAATTTTTGTAAATAATATGTAATCGAAAAATGGGAACTACTTCAGATCTGAGACCCGGTGCTTATGTCAAATATAATGGCGAGTTATGCCAAGTGCTTGAATCACAGCACAGAACTCCGGGCAATCTTCGTGCATTTTTTCAAGTAAAAATGCGAAACGTTCGTACAGGTAAACTGTCCGAAAACCGATTCCGTGCAGGCGAATCAATTGAGTTTGTGCGTGTTGATAAAAAATCTTACCAATATTTATATAGAGACGGCGATTCTTTAGTTTTTATGGACCAAGAAAATTACGAACAAATCCCCGTGATGCAGGAAGTAATTGGCGATAGCATCAGATTTTTGAAAGAAAATCAGGAAGTATCAGTCAACTTCGAAGGCTCAATCATACTTGGAGTTGATTTGCCACCAAATGTAACGCTTGAAATTATTCATACCGAACCGGGCATGAAAGGCGATACTGCTACAAATTCATTAAAACCTGCTACTGTCGAAACAGGGGCACAAGTTAATGTTCCGCTTTTTATAAACGAAGGCGATGTTGTCAAAATTGATACTGCTACAGGCAATTATATGGAACGCGTTAAGTAAAAATTAGCTAATTTTTTTCTATGAAGTGAAATTGTTTGCACAACAATTTCACTTTTTTTTTGTTCATTTCATCATCTTTGCTTAATTTTAATAATAAAAATGAATACTATTGATGAAAATAAAGATTTTGTAGAGCAAATCAAGTCTCTGACTTACGGTGAACCGGATTTTATTGCTAATTCATCTAACTTTGTGGCATGGTTTTTCAACGCTTTTAGAGCCATTAACTGGGTCGGATTTTACCTTTTGAGCGGTGATGAACTGATTCTCGGTCCTTTTCAGGGTAAACCCGCTTGCATCAGAATTGAACTGGGACGCGGAGTCTGTGGCACGGCTGCTCTCGAAAAGAAGGCGATAATTGTGGACAATGTTCATGAATTCCCGGGTCACATTGCTTGCGATTATGCCTCAAATTCGGAAATTGTAATTCCAATGATTGTTGACGATGTTTTGTATGGTGTGCTTGATATTGATAGTCCCGAGTTTTCACGTTTTGATGAAAATGATTTAGAATTGTATCAGATATTGCTTAATGTCTTATTAGATAATTCCGATATGTCTAAGATTGCAAAATATTACAATGAATAGCTTCTTTTCGCTCTTTTTATTGATGATAATTTGTCTGAGTTTCGAATCACATTCGCAAATAATTGTGAATGAATTGATGCCTGTGCCGACCGGAAGCGAACCGGAATGGATTGAAATTTTCAACACTACGGACATTGATTACTCGCAAGATTATTTAATCATTTGCGACTTGGCAACGTGCCGTACCTTAAAGAATTTTTATCTTGAGCGGAATTCTTATTGTATCATAACAAAAGATACTGCCGCATTCAAAACACATCGCACAATCAGCGAGAATGTCCGACTTTATCAATTTAACGTCCCGACATTGAATAATACATTTGATTCGCTTAAAGTTTTTAACAAAGATACTGTCTTGCTCGATGGTGTATTTTATGACATGAAGCACGGAATCAAAGGTGTGTCCTTAGAGCGAGTCCATCCTGATTTGCCGGCTACAACGCCGAGCAATCTCAAGCCTTCAGCCGATATAAGCGGTGCTACTCCCGGCAGACGCAACAGTGTATTCCCTGTGGATTACGATATTTCGATAACAAGTGCCGCTCAAAATACTGATGATTACACAATTTCGGTTTTGATTGAAAGCATTGGCATCAAATCAATCAATTCCTTTCGGCTTGTGCTATACGCTGATTTGAATTTCGATAATATTTTTGATGAAAGTGAAGCTATTTACGATTCGCAAATTGAAATGAATGACAATATTGCGATTGTTGAACTTGACAATGCACTGAATAATAATGAAATATTTTCCTCTATTTTCAACTTGCAAATTGAAGTAATCGCCATTAATGACGACAATCCCGAGAATAATATCTCAAGATTTCCTGCATTTATGAAGGGAAAAACTCCCAAAATTACGATTAATGAAATAATGTTTGAAACTGATGCAGGATATGCAGAATATATTGAAATATATAATCATGAGTCTAAAGCAGTAAATTTGAATGGATTCGGACTTTATGACAGAGCGGAACTTTGGTCTGCGAAATATATAATTAATAATTTAATTATTCCTCCAAAGGAATATTTCGTAATTGCTTATGACAGCACGATTTTCGAGAATTTCGATTATTTGAAAAATATGAATAACACTTTCATTCCAAACAGCAAGCTAAATTTGAACAATAGCGATGATTTACTCGTGCTGGCGATGCCCGATAATAGTATTTTGGATTCGCTTACATATTTTAAAAATTGGCATATCAAAGACGATATTAACACCAGAAACAGAAGCTTAGAAAAAATCAATATCGAAATGCCGTCATCGGAGAAAATGTCCTGGACTACTTGTTTGCAACCTTCAGGTGGCACTCCTGGGTTGCAGAATTCAACTTATGTGGAGCTTGTTCGCGATGGGATGTTAAACGTAGCTCCAAACCCATTCTCACCAAATATTACAAATGAAGGCAGTCACTGCCTGATTTCCTACAGCTTGATTTACGAAAAAGCCAAGATAACTGCCAAAATTTACGATTTGGCTGCAAATCCGGTCAGGACTATTTTATCTGAGCATTGGACATCAAACGAAGGCTTCTTTGCATGGGACGGCAGAGACGATACAGGTCTCAAATTACCCGTCGGACCGTATATACTTTACTTTGAAGCAATCGAAAGCCCCTCGGGCGAAGCGTATTTGGACAAAGTGATGATTGTAATTGCAGAGTAGCCGCACTATTCGATTAGCTCTCGGGTTAGTTTTCTCACAAGCTCCTGAAACTCTTTCAAATCATCATTTTCGAGTATGCCTTCCACTTGCTCTATTAATAATAATCCCCGCTGACGGATTCCGAACAAACTCATCATAATTTTCGCTCCTTCATCATTTCGTTCCAATGAACCCGTAATGAAATAATCAATCCCAACCTGATACAAGGCGTCAAATTCATGCTCAGAAGGAGCCGCATAATTTTCAATACCGTATAGTTTAAACTTCGCATAGACCGAATCCCGTGTTGCGAGGTCATAAACAATATATTTTTCGCTCCTATTTGCGGCTTCGAAAATTGATTCGACCGCCGAATATGATGAAACAACATGGTTACGAATGATTTCCCAATCCTTGAATAAATCGTAGTCAACGTAGTAAATACTGCCAATCACCAGCGTTGGTAGTGGGCGGACATTGAAACCTTTGATTGAATCAACAAAAAGTAAAGAATCATTCATAGCAACAGCCAGGGCGCGTTGAATTGATGTCAATAATGCCGGGTCATAAATCAAATCACCTGTTTCGTTGTCAAAGAATCTGACCAATGCATAACCATAGCCACGACTACGTTTGGTAGTATCGGCAACATTGATAATATCAATATCCGCACGGATGATATTTTCCAACACATTCACTTTTACAAAAAGTAGATTATCTGCATTCGTCAAATGTGCAACTTTCATCAATTCAGGGTTTTCATTCATTTCATATAAATGTGATGATACTGAATCTCGTTCTTTGGCACTGACATATTTTTTATCAAGTATGGCAAATGCAAATGAAAGTGCCATATCAATTTTTGTTTCCGATATCGCATGTCCCGCTTCGGGATTTATAATCCTTGCCGGCAAATATGATTCGGACTTGGAAAAATATGTAAAAAGTAGAAAAATTATAGTCAAAATTATTATTTGCTTCATTGAATGTCCCTGAAATGTATGTTAGTAACTTTGTAATTAGGATTGCTCCTGATGTGCTGAATTGACTCTAAAATTTTAGTCTGCGAAACCTCTGAAAATCCCTTCAATTTTGCAACATCACCATTTATACAAGACGATTCAAGACCGTCAATGTCTATAATCCCAAGTTCGCTATATATTTGCTTGATTTTTTTTGCTCCAAGACCATCAATTTTGAGTAACTCAAGCAGAGATTCGGGGTATTCCTCTGTCAACTTTTCATAATAGCTCATTTTGCCTGTGAGCACGAATTCGCTGATTTTTGTATTGAGTGCTTTACCGATTCCGTCAATTTCGGACAATTTATTTTCCCTTGCCATGCTCTCTATATCTATATCTAAGGATTTTAATTTATCGGCTGCTGCAACATAGGCATTGAATTTGAAAAACATCTCGCCTTTGATTTCGAGCAACTTTGCAATATTGTTTAGTATCTCTATAACTTTATCTTTCATAAATAATTTTTTTATTTTGATTTTTTGTACGAAATTGTAAACGAAAGTAATGATATTTTGATTATTATATTTTTGAAATTGCAAATGGAATTGAATGTCGTTGATGTTGCTTCTCGTATCGAACATACGATACTAAAGCCGGATACAAATTATCTGGAAGTAGAAAAGCTATGTAAAGAAGTTCAGGATTTCAATTTTGCATGCGTTTGTGTTTTACCCTATTTCGTAGGATACAGCCGAAGTATCTTGGTCAAAAGGGAGAAAGTCTGCACAGTAATCGGATTTCCTTTAGGGGCTTCATTTGTATTTTCAAAGATGGACGAATGTGTTCATGCTCTAAAAAATGGTGCCGGTGAAATTGATATGGTAATCAATATTGCTGCATTGTTGGCTCACGATTATAGAACTGTTGCGACTGAAATATCATCAGTTGCTGATATAGCTCACAACACTTTGGCAAAAGTCAAAGTCATCGTTGAAACTTGTTTGTTGAACGAGCAACAAAAAATTGATGTGTGCAAAATCGTAAGCGACAACGGAGCCGATTACATCAAAACATCAACCGGATTTTCTCACGGTGGCGCTACTCTTCATGATATAGAATTGCTCAGGAAATACTCTAAGGATGAATTAAAAATCAAAGCCTCAGGCGGCATCAAAACGGCACAATTCGCAATTGAATTAATCAATGCCGGAGCCGATAGAATTGGCACAAGTTCAGGTGTGAAAATCATCCAAGAACTCAATTCGATGAACGCTTGATTCAACCCCAATTTGTCAACAATCTTTCAATGAAAATTCTTTCATTATGAATTTTTGCTTATTTTTGAATAATATTATGAATTAACGAAATAAGGGAACAAGATGAAAACTTTAATAGAGCCCTTCAAAATCAAAACAATTGAAGAGATTCCAATCACAAAACGTGAAGATAGAGAAATATTTTTAAAAGATGCATTCAATAATCCGTTTTTTCTCAGGTCCGAACACATCACTATAGATTTGCTGACAGATAGCGGAACAACCGCTATGAGTGCCAAGCAATGGGCAGGTTTGATGGATGGCGATGAAGCATATGCCGGAAGCCGCAGCTATTATAAATTCGAGAGCATAGTCAAAGAGATTACAAATTTTAAGCACATCATACCCACTCACCAAGGTAGAGCAGCCGAGAGAATTTTGTTCACGATTTTAAAAGGCGATAACAAGTCAATACCAAACAACACACATTTCGATACCACACGTGGAAATATTGAATATAATGGTATCGAAGCTCTTGATTTTCCGGTCGAAAATGGTTTAATTCCGGAATTGGAAGCACCTTTCAAAGGCAACATGGACGTTGATAGATTGAAAGCTTACATCCAACAACGCGGGAAAGAAAATATTCCCGTTTGTATGCTCACAATCACTAACAATAGTGGCGGTGGACAGCCTGTTTCGATGCAAAATATAAGAGAAGTAAGTCAACTTTGTCGCGAAAATGGCATTCCATTCTACCTCGATTGCTGTCGTTTTGCCGAAAATGCTTATTTCATCAAAACTCGTGAAGCGGGATATGCCGACAAACCAATCAAAGAAATTTGCAACGAAATGTTTTCCTACGCTGATGGCGCAACAATGTCTGCCAAAAAAGACGGACTATCCAATACCGGCGGATTTTTGGCTACAAACGATGATGCCTTAGCCGAACAAGCCCAATCATTGTTGATAATCACTGAAGGATTCATCACATACGGTGGTATGACTCGCCGCGACCTCGAAGCATTAGCTCAAGGGTTCGTAGAAGTGATGGACGAACATTATTTGGAATATAGAATCGGGCAAATTAAGTATTTGGGCAACAAGCTAATCGAATCGGGTGTGCCGATTTTGGTGCCCACAGGCGGTCATGCCGTCTATTTGGATGCCAAACGCTTTACTCCACATATTGCGCCCGAATTTTTCCCTGCTCAAGCTATCCTATGCGAATTGTACTTAGTTGGCGGCATTCGTTCCGTCGAAATTGGCTCGCTGATGTTTGGCAGAAGCGACCAGAACGGCAACCATATCGGACCACCAATGGAACTTGTCAGACTTGCAATCCCGAGACGTGTTTACACACAAGCACACACCGATTACGTTGCCGAAGCTTGCGAAGAAGTTTATAAGAATCGCACCAAATTGAAAAAAATGCGTTTGCTATACGAAACCAAATTCCTTCGCCATTTCACAGCCAAATTGGAATACATTGATTAAGATTTGCGATTGAAAATATTTATCATAGCCCACGAAGAAATTTGTGGGCTATTTTTTATTACCAATGTCCGAATATCACCCCTTCTTCTCCACCACTCCTGTCCATTCTACTGTGCAGCCGGAACGTTGGAACATTGCAGAGGCGCTGCAATAGTTTTTGTGGGACAGTTCTAATGCACGGTTTAAGTCTGCTAATTCCGCATCGGGGCTGATGAGGCGGAAATTCATCGTTACGTGCGTGAATACTTTTGGGTGGCTTTCTGCTCGTGTGCTCGAAACATCCACTTGGAGCTCGTCAATTTGTTTGCGTCTTTTTCGGAGTATTGATAATATATCCATCGTGGTGCACGCTACCATTGATTGTAATAGCACTTGCATCGGCGTTGGTGAGGAATTTTCACCGCCGATTTCCGGGTTTGCATCAAATGGCGTTTCCTGACCGAGAGCGTTCGTGGCTATCAGTCTCATATTGTGGTCAAGTTTTAAATGTACGTTCATCGCTGTATTTGTCCATATCTAAAAAAAAACATAAGATAAAAGACGATTCGCCGTCAAGTAAATGATAAGATGAATGTTATTTTATACTTTTTTCGTAATTTTAAAAATATTACAGATACAATTTTAAAAAATGGCTGATTCGATAGAAGAACTAAAATCAAAATTAGAAATTTTGACTAAAGATAAAGAGGAGCTCAAATCCAAACTTGATGCTCATGTGGAATTATTAGATGAAACGCTTCAGCATTCCGATACTGTCATTGTTGATTGTACCGAAGATTTCAGAATTAATGCTGTTCTCGGACCTTATGACCAAGTGTTTCACGAACATCGTGATAAATTCAAGCACGGTGGCAATTTGATGAAAATTGTCTATGCAACTACAAAAAATATTATTGACCAAGACGAGCTGAAACAACATTCAAACACTAACGAAGCCAAAAATTTGGAGCAAAAAATCATTGAATTCATGCAAAGCAAACGAAATGATATTTTGCTCAAAGTTGTGGGAGAAACGACTAAAGGCGAAACTTTCATCTTAATTTGGAATATGAAGCGTTTTGGTCGCTATTTCAGGTCTTTCTTTACTTCAATTTCTGCAAATATAATTCTCGACAAAATAAGTGAGAAACACGAACATGAAATCGAAGTTTTGACAAGAAGGATTGAAAATTTGGTAGAATATTCAAGCGATGGTTTCATTATTTTGGACAAAGTTGGCAAAATCACTTTTATTAGCCGGAATGCACGAAAAACTTTGATGGCTCAAAATGTCAAAAGGCTTATGGATGCTGACGTTAGGGGTAGATTATATCGTGAAATATTTGTTAATGACAGTATTGAAGAAATCAACCGAAAGCTTGACATAAACAAGAGAGTATTCACTACAAATCAGGCTGAGAGCTTCATCAAAAAAAGCCCTGATGGCGATATTCATTTTAGTGTATTTCCTGACCATAACGAATTCGGTGATGTTCAAGGTATAGTCATTGTGACTTCGCTCAAGCCAACAATGATTTCAAATGAATTGGAACAAAAAGTCAAGCGTTTGAGCACTGCAGTTCAAAAAATGCAAAGCGAAAAAACTTATGCTGATGAACGAATTAAAGAATTAGACTATAATCAGCAATGGATGATGAAAAAGATGGAGGAATCCAATCAAAACATCAAATTGCTGCACAAATCTCTTAAGCAACTATATAATTATCTCGAGAACTTGCCTATTCCGATTTGTATTATTGATTTGCCGACTTTAAAGTACGAATTCGTAAACACTAAGATGCACCAATGGATGAATACCAAGAAAACTGACGTGGTCGGCAAACGCGATGAAGAACTGTTGGAAAAGGATTTGATTATCGCTTTGAACGAAATTTTCAAAGAAACGATTAAAACTATGCAACCGATAAAGATTAGCTATAAAGAATATACGATTTTACAAATGGCATTTTCGAATGAAAAGAATTTGCCCACGAGAATGATTCGATTAATTTATTGATGGAATGAAAATGGCATTAAACCCTGTAGTTGGAATAATAATGGGTAGCGATAGTGATTACCCGACAATGCAAGCCGCTGCTTCGGTATGCGATGAATTCGGTGTTGCATACGAAATAAAAGTGATTAGTGCTCACAGAACGCCGCTCGATATGACCGAATATGGTCAAAAAGCTCATTTGCGTGGCATCCGTGTAATAATTGCAGGAGCCGGAGGAGCAGCACATTTGCCCGGTATGATCGCAGCGAATAGCCCTTTGCCTGTGATTGGGGTGCCGGTTCAATCCAAAGCCCTCAGCGGCATGGATTCGCTCTTGTCAATTGTCCAAATGCCGTCAGGAGTTCCTGTAGCCACTGTTGCTATCGGCAATGCCTTCAATGCGGGTTTATTGGCAATCGAAATACTTGCTGTTGCGGATAACGATTTACGAAATAAAATTGTTGAATATAAAAACCGCATTGCTGATGAATCGAGACAAAAAAATAATGCACCACATTTCAGCTGATTAAGTAGTTCGCTAAATAAAATATAAGTTATTCGTTTCAAATTCGTTTCTGAACATGTTATTTTATACGAAAGAGTAAACTTATGAACGAAAATTATAGAAGCAATAAATTAGCCGCAGAACTAAGCCCTTATTTGCTCCAACACAAACACAATCCTGTTGATTGGTATCCTTGGTCTGAAGAAGCATTCGATAAAGCAAAATCCGAAAATAAGCCGATTTTTCTTTCCATCGGCTATTCAACTTGTCATTGGTGTCACGTTATGGAAAGGGAATCATTCGAGGATGCTGAGGTTGCAAAATTGATGAATGATACTTTTGTGAATATCAAGGTTGACCGCGAGGAGAGACCCGATGTTGACCATATCTACATGACTGTTTGCCAAATGATGACCGGAGCAGGAGGCTGGCCCCTCACAATTTTGATGACACCCGAAGGTAAGCCGTTTTATGCAGGAACATATTTCCCGAAATATTCTCGCGGGGAACGCCCGGGAATCATTGATTTAATCAATCGCACTAAGGAAGTTTGGCAGACACATCAAGCTGAACTCTCAGAAACTGCCAATGATATATCCCAACAATTACAAAATATGCTCCCAACTACTGATGGTGCCGTCATTTCGGAGAATATTTTCCGTAAGGCATTTCACGAATTAGCAGGCACTTATGACGAATTCTATGGCGGATTCGGCACTCGCCCTAAGTTTCCCGTGCCGCATAATTTGCTGTTTTTAATGAAGCATTACCGCAGAAGCAATAATGAAGAGGCTTTACAAATGGTAGTCAACACTTTGACTCGAATGAGGCTCGGAGGAATTTATGACCATGTCGGATTTGGATTTCACCGATATTCAACCGATGCTAAATGGTTTTTGCCACATTTCGAGAAAATGCTTTATGACCAAGCGATGTTGCTTAATGCCTATTCCGAAGCATATTTGCAAACCAAAAATGAATTATTCCGCAAGACAGCTTATGAAATAATCGAATATATCAATCGCGATTTGCTCTCGCCCGAAGGTGCGTATTTTTCCGCCGAAGATGCGGATAGCGAAGGTGAAGAAGGAAAATTCTATGTTTGGGACATCGAGGAAATTCGCGAACATCTCATCGGCAATGTGGAACTGATTTCTGACATATTTGGAATCGAAGAAAGCGGAAATTTCTTGGAGGAAGCGACGAGAGAGAAAAACGGCAAAAATATTCTTTCTCTAAAAGATACGATAGCGCATTTTGCTAAATCCAGAGATTTGAACTTAGTTGAATTAAACAGCAAGCTCGAAAATATTAGACAGATTCTTCTCGCTGAACGTTCCAAACGCATTCGTCCACATCTCGATGATAAGATTTTGACTGATTGGAACGGATTGATTACGGCTGCACTTGCAAATGCCGGAAAAATCTTTGCCGATGAAGAATTTATCGGATATGCTGAACGAACTTATTCATTTATCAAATCTCAGATGTTCACGCCAGATGGTGGTTTGCATCATCGTTTTCGTGACGGAATTGCAGGAATTGACGGCATGATTGACGATTATGCTTATACGATTTCGGCTTTGTTAGAGCTATTTTCGGCAACTGCAAAATCCGATTATCTCGCTGATGCTGTAAAATTGACAGATTATTTGATAGAGCATTTCCAAGACCCCAAAGGCGGATTCTATTTCACATCCGATTTAGCTGAAAAACTTATCGTCAGGAAAAAAGAAATCTACGATGGCGCAATTCCATCGGGCAATTCAATTATGCTCGCAAATTTGGTGAAATTATCAAAAATTACAGGTAATACCACTTATATTGACATTGCCGATAAAGCTACTAAAGCATTCGCCGGTTCTGTGACTTCCGCACCTTCGGCTTATACATCATTTTTGATTGGGTTTGATTCCCTAATTTTGCAAAACGGTGAAATAGTGATTGTCGGCACCGAGCCACGCAGTGATTTCATGAAAGCACTTTTTGCCGAATTGAAATCTACTTATATAGTCATTGTGAAAACACCGGAAAATTCGCTTTTATTGGGAGAGCATTTGAAAAACAATGTAGCAATTGACGGCAAAATCACTGCTTATATTTGCAACAATTTCACTTGTTCGGAACCGATTAGAGGTGAAGAAGAAATTCTTGCCAAAATACGGGAACTTTAATTGGCTGAAAAAATGCACATATTATTTGGAGCCGGTGGAACCGGTGGGCATCTGTATCCGGCGCTGTCGGTTGCCGATGAATTGAAAAAAATCAACCCGGACATTCGAATCACTTTCGCCGGGCGAGCGGATAAAATTGAAGCCCGTGTAGTGCCTCAATACGGTTATGAATTTATCACAATGGATATACAGCCACCGATATTAAAAGCCAATTTGAATACTTTTCTATTTCCGGTCAAAATGGTTAGAGCAATCAGGAAAATCCGGTCCTTTATAAAATCGGAAAAAGTCAATATGGTGGTCTGTGCAGGTGCATATATCAGCATTCCTCCCGGAATTGCCTCCAAGCTTTCCGGGGCAAAACTCGCGTTGATGGAATCGAATCTCAATCCGGGCAAAGCTGTCAAATATTTGGCAAATAGGGCAGACCTCATTTTTACAGCTTTCGAGGGAACTCAAGACTACTTCAATTATAAAATTCATAGCAAAATCAATCATCTTGGCAATCCAGTCCGCGAAACTTTTATCAAATCTGTTGATATTGCCGAATCACAAAAGCGTTTCAATATTAATCCCGAAAAACGAACTCTGCTAATTTTTGGTGGCAGTCTCGGTGCGGAATCTATAAATCGAGCCGTTTTGAATAATCTCGAACAATTACAAAGCCTCGATATAAATATTATCTGGCAAACCGGAAATTCGCTCATCGCAAATTCTGATGATTACCCGAATGTGCAAGTTATGAAATATATTGACGACATGGCATCGGCTTTTGCAGTCTCAGATTTAATCATATCTCGCTCAGGTGCAACCACAGTAGCTGAATTGACTATTACAGGCAAAGCGTCTGTTCTCGTTCCGCTGCCGACTTCATCTACCGGCGAACAGGCAAAAAATGCTCGATTGATGGAAGAAAAAGGTGCTTCGATAGTGATTCATGACAAAGAAATTTCAAATCGCTTGTTTCATGTAGTAAAAGATGTTATATTTGATTTTGAAAAATTGGGAAAAATGGCAGAAAATGCCCGAATTCTTGGCAAACCCAAAGCCGGTGAAGAGATTGCATCTATCATTTACAAATTGGTTCAAAAATGAGTGAAGTCAGAAAATATTCGCAAACAATTGATTTTTACTGGAAATCAATTTCCTTTTATTCAATTGTGTTGATTTTGTACAGTTTGATGGCAGGCTCAATTGCCGAAGGCACTCTTTCGCTCAAACTTGCTGACCCTTTCGTAATATTGTTGACCATCATCATTGTGGCATCTGCAATATCTATGCTCTCACGCTATTACGGCGAAAGAGCAATAACCGTTACCGATGAAGGTATCCAATTCAGTAACAGATTCCGCGAAAAATTCTACTCACTTAGCCAAATTGAAGGCATTGAATTTGCGCGAGAACGTATTTTTCGTTCGCGAAGGCGATATAGCGTAATTAAAATAAAAGTTGCGAACAAAATTATGCCCATTAGGATTCGCCCCTCTGCTTTCGACGAAGAAAGCGGATTGATAGAAGACCTTAAAAGACTCAAATCAATGCTCAAGGGCAAGAAATGAAATTCTTGATTTCAATATTTCTGTTGCTTTTTTCATTTGGCGTCGCCAATGCCGACTTCAGAGCAACAAATTATCAAATCATTGACTCTTTGGCATCTGAATATGCTCGGCAAATAGCTTCGGAAGTGAAGACTCAGGGTTTGAGCGGTGTAAATTTGAAAATATCTTCTCATCAACTTGCTAAGTTTTCTGAATTACATTTCATTGAGCATTTGTCTGATAGTGACATCAAAATTTCGGATGAAGCCGGAGTTGCGGCTTTGGAAGTGAATTTGGGGGAAGTCATAGTCCGATACTTGCCACATGAAGATTCAGACAGCTTAAAGCGGATGATTTTTTACAACTGTTCGAGCATTTTGAATACAGGTAATTCAACTACAATGCTTTCAAAGTTCGATAAAAGCTACAGCGATATAATTGGCAGAGACGAAGTCGCTGCCATCCAAAATTTCTCATTTCCATTTACAATTGCTGATGTACCCGACCGGAATTTATCACTTTTCGACAAACTCATCAAACCGGTCGTGTATATTACTACAGCCGCTATTACCGTGTTGTTGCTCTTTACGGTACGTTCAAACTAAAATTCTATCGTTTCGCCGAATTCCATTACACGTGCTTTTTTATTGATTGCACTAACTTTCCCCGCGAATTCATGTGGGTCAGCCTCAATCACCTCGAAAGTATTATAATGCATCGGAATTGCAAGCGCCGGATTGACGAAATCCACCGCTATGACTGCGTCGTCAATTCCCATCGTGAAATTATCGCCAATTGGCAGCATCATAACATCAATTTTGTCCAATTCGCCAATTAATTTCATATCCAGAAATAATCCCGTATCGCCGCAATGGTAAACAGTTTTGCCACCCATTTTGATTACGCAACCGGCAGGATTGCCCAATTCGCCACTATCTGCAGTCCACGAGCCATGATGAGCAATTGTGAATTTCAATCGCCCAAAGGGGAAGTTGAATCCGCCGCCAATGTGCATTTTGTGGTTCTTTATAGCTTTGTCGTCCAAATAATGCCCAATTTCGTTAATACAAATAACCGTCGCATTGCATCGCTTGGCTAATTCAAATGTATCTCCGATATGGTCGCCGTGAGCATGTGTCAAAGCTATGAAATCAACGTGAATATCGTCTGCGTCAACAGTTGCGTGAGTATTATGCGTTATGAACGGGTCAATGATTAGTTTGTAAGTCCCGTCGTCGAGTATAAAGCACGAATGCCCTATGTAAGTGATTTTCAACATTTTGCCTCCTATAGTTGTTATCAATCAATCAAATTGTTTATAAAACGTTTATAACAAAAACTTAAAATGATTTTAAAGTTTGCTACTTTAAACGAAGTCAATTTTACGAAAAAATTTTATAAAGTACAAGGAGTTTTTGAAATGTCTAACGCAATTCATGTAACAGATGCTGATTTTGATGCTGTAGTTTTGAAGTCCGATATTCCGGTTTTGATTGATTTTTGGGCGGCTTGGTGCGGTCCTTGCAAACTTATCGCTCCAATTGTCGAGGAACTAGCCGGAGAATATGCCGGAAAATTCAAAATTTGCAAACTTGATGTTGATAACAACCAAAAGACTGCGTTCCAATATGGAATTCGTTCAATTCCTACAGTTCTCATTTTCAAGAATGGTGAAGTTGTGGATTCGATTCTTGGAGCAGTGCCTAAACAAAAAATAGTTGATAGAATCCAAACTCACATTTAATGGAGATTTTTTATGCCAAGACCAACTTTATGCGATGAGCAAGAAATAGAGCTTTACCTCAGTAATTTACCACTTTGGGAGCGTGACGACAAATTGATTGTCCGAGAACTTGTGTTCTCGAATTTTGTAGCGGCAGTGGGAGCGATTAATTCAATTGCTGTGCTTGCCGAAGTCGCCGACCATCACCCCGACGTTTTGATTTACGGGTACAACAAGCTCCGAATTTCGCTAAGCACACACGATAAAGGCGGATTGACAAAAGCTGATTTTGAACTTGCGAAAAAAATTGACGACTTGAAATTTTAAGTCGCGATAATTTTCAATAATAGCAGGGCTGTCCAAATGGGCAGCCTTTTTTTTTTGTTGCGTCAGTTGTTACAACTGACGAAAATACATACAAACCTGTAGTGACAGAACAGCGTTCTTCTATAATTGACTCTGAAAGAGTCACATGTTTATAGCAAAATTGTTAATATTATATATCCAACCTCGAAGAGGTCGCACCGTACTCGCTTAAAATGATTCGATTCCCCGCATTTCATACGGGGCTAATTATAGTCCTGTCAGTTGTTACAAAGACTTTCGTCCTGTCAGTTGTTACAAAGAAAGTATAGTGATAATAAAAATGCCGCCCGAAAGCTGCTTTTAAGTCTCGTTCTGTAAGTTGGTACAACTGACAGCTTGAAATGCAGTGCATGTTTTATCGGTCAGTTGTAACAATTGACCGGACATTAACAAAGACCGGAAACGTGAAGGCACAAAGGGTGCAAAGAAAAAACCTTCCGAAGGTTTCGAACCTTCGGAAGGCTGTATGTTTTTTATAAACATTCAAGCCCTTCGGGCTTGTTGAAAATGTCGCGATTTCTTTTCCCCGCATTTCATACGGGGTTATTCATATTCAACCACTTCGTGGTTTTCAATAATATAATCCTGTCCATCACGAAATCTTGATAATCCTGTTCAAGATGGACAGAACGCTGTTCTGTCCCTACGTTTCGGGTCTTTCTCCCTCTCCTTCGGAGAGGGTCGGGATGAGGTTCTTTGGTTTTATTCCTGAAATACGTTGACTCTCTTTGGAACAATCATCTTAATCACAAAAATCACAAAAATCATAGTTCAGACTGCTTCAACGCACAAAAAAAAAGAGTCTGCCCTTGTGAGGCAAACCCTTTCTCTAATTTTTGCTTGCAATTCTTATTTGTTCAGATAAGCAGAATACATCCAAACTAATTTTTCTTGTTCGCGAATATAATCGCTCATCAGTGCGTTTGTGCCTTCGTCGCCTGCATCACCTGCTAAATCGAGAATTTCTCTTTGCAATGTGATGATGTATTTGAATGAATTCAGTACTTCTTCGACGCCTTTTTTGCCATCTTGGACATGTTTGCTTTCTTCGATTTTCGATAGTTTCGCATAATCTGTGTAGTTATGGTTTGGAGTATAGCCAAGTGTCAAAATCCGTTCGGCAACTTCGTCAATTTTCAAAAAGAGGTCATTGTACAATTCTTCAAATTTTACGTGAAGTTCGAAGAATTTTTCACCTTTGATATTCCAGTGATAGCCGCGAGTGTTTTGGTAGAAGAACGAATAGTTAGCAAGTAATTCATTCAATTTTGTAGCGAGTTTCATTGTTTTTTCGGTGTCAAGACCGATTGCATTTAAATTTCCCATGATTATTTTTCCTCATATTTAAACATACTATGAAAACGAATTATTATGAAAATATTGTAATATTTCACTAAAGTCCTCAATATGTAACAATGTAATTAATTCCGGCATAAAGTCGCTCCAAATTGCTATATTTGTAAGTTTGGAATATACCTGATACGGATTTATTAAAATGAAGAAACGAACTCTTATTACGTCAGCCTTGCCTTATGCTAACGGACATTTACACTTGGGTCACGCTGCCGGAGCATACTTGCCCGCAGATATTTTTGCTCGCTTTATGCGATTGAGCGGTGAGGAAATCTTATATGTATGTGGCTCCGACGAGCACGGCGTAGCTATCACGATTTCTGCTGAAAAGGAGAAAGTTACTCCTCAGCAAATCGTTGATAAATATCACTTCGCAAACAAAGAAGCCTTCGACAAATTCGGCATGACTTTCGATATTTATTCCCGTACTTCTGAACCCCTGCATCACGAAACTGCCCGTGAATTTTTCGCTGATTTCCTGAAAAAGGGCTATCTGACTGAAAAAGAAGAGGAACAATTTTTTGACAAAGTTGCAGGAATTTTCCTTCCAGATAGGTACGTAGAAGGTGTTTGCCCGAATTGCGGCTATGACAAAGCTCGCGGCGACCAATGCGATAGCTGCGGCGCTTATTATAATCAGACTGAACTCAAATCTCCCATTTCAATCGTTTCGGGCAAAACCCCCGAAGTTCGCAAAACCACTCATTGGTATTTTGCTTTTGACAAATTTCAAACTTTCTTGGAGGGCTTTCTCCAATCACACGAACATGAATGGAAAGAAAATGTGGTTGCACAAACCCGTAGTTGGCTCAAAGTCGGTATGGCAGAGCGCGCTATAACAAGGGATTTGGATTGGGGCGTAAAAATTGAGGGCATAGAAGGAATTTCCGACGAAAAAGCTTTCGGCAAGCGGCTCTACGTTTGGTTTGATGCGGTGCTTGGCTATATTTCGGCTACAAAAATTTGGGCTCACGAGAATAAAGCGGATTGGACTAAATGGTGGAAAAATCCTGATACGGACTATATCGCATTCATCGGCAAGGACAATATCGTGTTTCATACATTGATTTTCCCGGCTTATTTGCACGGCTATGGTGATTACATTTTGCCGCATAACGTTCCCGCAAATGAATTTTTGAATCTCGAAGGACAGAAATTCTCCAAATCGAGGAATTGGTCTATTGATTTGCGCGATTTTCTCGCAGATTTCCCATCGCCAATTCATGTGGACGTGCTTCGTTACTCATTGGCGATGAATTTCCCCGAAACGAGAGATTCCGATTTCACATGGAAAGATTTCCAGACTCGAAACAATAGCGAATTAGCTTCCATATTCGGTAATTTCGTCAATCGTACACTTCAGTTTTTGCATAAAAATTACGAAGGAAATGTTCCCGAACTTTCCGGTAAATACGCCAATTTGGCTCAAGATTGGCAAAAATGGGCAGAGTCCGATAATGCTGATGCCTATGACTTGTTTGCGAGCAAATATTCCGAAAATGATGCCAACGCTGTCAGAGCTTTAATCGAAGGAATCGCCAAATCCGACAAAAATTTCAGAAAATATCGCTTCCGTGACGGTATCACCGATATTATGAACGTCGCAAGAGCTGCCAACAAATATTTCAATGACGAAGAGCCTTGGAAATCCGGCAAATCAGACACCGAAAAATGCGCCAAAACATTGTTCGTATGCTGCCAATTTGTTCGTACTCTCGGCGTGCTATTCGCACCGATTACGCCCAATACATCGGCTACAATATTGAATCTTCTTTCACAAAATAACTATACCGGGCAATCTCAAAATGCCAATCCAATTGCGACAAATCTATGGAAAGGAGCATCTTATCCAACTTTGAAAGCGGGTAGCCCAATACTCAAGCCGGAAATTTTGTTTACGCATATCGAAAATGATGTAGTTGAAGCACAAATGGCGAAGTTGGGCGATAAAGAAGCGAAAAATGCCGAGCCGGAGCAAGAATTGATTGATATAGATTATTTCTCGAAAGTCAAACTCGTAACTGCGAAAATCATAAGTGCAGAGAAATTGCCCAAATCGAAAAAATTGCTTAAATTGCAGATTGATACAGGCACGGAAAAACGTCAAATTCTGGCTGGAGTAGCCGAATTCTACGAAGCTGATTATCTTATTGGGAAAATCATAGTCGTGGTAGCAAATCTTAAGCCTGCAAAATTAATGGGCGAAATGTCCGAAGGAATGATGTTGGCTGCGTCTAAAGACGGGAAATTGCTGTTCGTAACGCCGGAAAAAGAGATTGGTGAAGGTGCCGAGGTCAGATAGCTCGACTATTTATCCCAGCCAATCAGTCCTCTGCCTGTTTTGTGGATATCGCCGCTTTCGTTAAGCTCTTTGAGTATTTTATCAAGTATTCCGTTGATAAATACGTAACTTTTGTCGGTGGAATATCGCTTGGCAATGGACAATGCTTCGTTCAAAGTCACAAATGGCGGCACATCATCGAAATAGATGAATTCGTTAGTTGCCATATGAATCAAAATTTTATCAGTCAAGGTGATTCTGTCAAAATTCCAATTTGAAGAATTATCCTTGATGGTCTTGTTGAATCTTTCCATATTTTCGACACAGTGAAGTAGAAGCTTTTTAGCAAATTCTTCGTCACTTTCAGTCCAAATAATCGGAATATCGGCTTCCAACTCATAGACCTCGTCCGGTTTGAGAATTTTATTTTCTACCAAATGCTCTTCATTATCACCAAAGTTGAATCGGCGGTAGAAGATATGGGAATAAATTTTATCAATGGGCGTGTCGGATACAATTTTGACCATTAATAATTGAAGAACCTTCTCACGTGCTAATCTGCGATTGCCTCGTAAGGTGGTTACCCTGCTTAGAGGGAAAGAATCTGGGTTTTCAAATGGCATTTATCATAATACAAAATAATCAATCTTCAAAAATAACACTTTTTTTTGAATGTATGAGAAAAAAATAAATACAATTTCTTATATTCATTTCCTTCAATCATAATAAGAGAGTGTTACAAATTATTTTCTATAATTTATCAATTGTAGAAATAGCCCAAAAATATAGTGAAAATTGGATTGTTATGAGCGAGAAAAACGAACTAATTGAATTTGAAACCGAAGGTGATTCAATAACTTTGAAACTTTCGGGCGAGCTTGTTATGACAAATGCTGATAATTATGATTTGAAGCAAATGCCAATTACCAAAGATACAAAAAAAATTACATTGGATATGGAAAATGTATCCCGTTACGATACATTCATGCTCGCTTTCATTTACAGAGTCGAAACAGTGTGCAAGGAAAAAGAAATCGAATTTGAGATGATTGGTGTAGATACTGACATGCAAAGCTATCTTGACTTGCTCATGCCAAAAGATGAAGCCGAACCTGAAAAAGAAGAGAAAGGCTCAAAATTTGTTTCAAAGGTCGAAAATTTTGGCAATAAAATCAAAACCAATTTAACCGACATACATGGATTTGTAGAATACTTTGGAATCTTGACTACAAAAATGTTGAAATTGTTTGTCAAACCACTTTCAATGAGATGGGAAGATTTTCCATCTCAGGTGTTCCGTTCCGGAGTGATGGCTCTGCCGATTACTATGCTGATTGTGTTTTTAATAGGACTTATAACAGGCTATCAAGGTGCTACTCAGCTCAAACGTTTTGGTGCCGATATGTTTATTGCGGATTTGATAGGTATTTCAATCACTCGAGAATTATCGCCGCTGATGGTTGCCATTCTCGTAGCAGGAAGGTCGGGCTCTGCATTTGCAGCTGAAATCGGCTCGATGAAAGTCACAGACGAAATCAATGCCATGACTTCAATGGGATATGACAAGTATGAGTTTTTAGTCTTACCACGAGTCTTAGCTGTTGTATTGTCTATGCCATTTATTGTTATGATTTGCAACGTAGTTGGTCTGTTTGGTGGTCTTATTGCGGCTATTTCAACATTAGATGTAACTGTAATAAGCTATGTAAATCGTTTGGAAATGTCGTTGACTTATGGTGATATTGCTTCGGGTTTGATAAAAAGTTTATTTTTCGGGTTTGTTATCGCTTCAATAGGTTGCTACAAAGGTTTGAAAGTTGAAGGCGGTGCGGATTCAGTCGGTAGAATGACAACATCATCGGTAGTTGCAGCCGTTTTCATGATTATTTTGTCAGATGCTATTTTTACATTCATTTTTCAAGCAATAGGGATTTAAATTGGAAGACGATTTTATCATAGAAGCTCAGAATATAACTGTCAGGTATGGTGAGCTCACAGTATTGGAAGATGTGAATTTCAAAATTCGCAGAGGCGAAATTTTTGTTATAGTAGGAGGGAGCGGTTGTGGCAAATCAACTTTACTGAGGCAATTAATCGGGTTGGAAGTTCCCACCGAAGGGCAAATTCTAATTGAGGGCGAAAATCTGAGTGATGCTTCAGTAGAAGATTCATCATCAATTATGAAGAAATTTGGGATTCTTTTCCAATCCAATGGATTATTTGCTTCTATGACTATTGGTGAAAATGTAAAATTGGCACTTGACAGCAATACTTCACTTGATGATGAAACTGCGGACAGAATCATTGATATTAAGTTGAATTCCGTTGGCTTACTTAATTATAAGAATTTTTATCCATCAGAAATAAGTGGCGGTATGCAAAAAAGAGCAGCTTTAGCCAGAGCTATGGCATTGGACCCCGATATTCTGTTTTTTGACGAACCTTCGTCGGGATTAGACCCTCTGACAGCTTCGGCATTAGATAAGTTGATAATCGAACTGAACGCAGGACTAAACACAACTATGGTTATCATTACACATGACTTGGCAAGTATTTTGAATATCTCACACAGAGTTTTGATGCTTGATAAAAGCGTCAAAGGGGTAATTACCGAAGGTAAACCTGAGGAATTACTCAATATGAAAGAGAATGAATTAGTTTATAATTTCTTTAATAGAATTCCGATAGTAGGGTAGTATCATGACAAAAAAAAGAAAAAAAACGTCCTCTGCATTTCTTATTGGACTTTTCGTAATTTTCGGAACAATACTGATGGCTGGTGCTATTATTTGGCTTGGCGCCGGTAAGTTTCTGAAAAAACAGATATACTTTGTGACATATTTTGAAACTTCAGTTGAAGGACTCGATGTAGGTTCTGCAGTTAAATATCAGGGTGTGCCTGCCGGTCGAATCGTTAATATCGCTGTGGCTCCCGACGGGAGATTAGTAGAGGTTATAATGCAAATTAACGAAAATATCGAAATCAACGATGCTTTACGTGTCCAACCGGCTATGTCAGGAATTGCAGGTGGCAGTTTCTTGCAATTGCATTATCCTACAGATGAAAAAATCGCTACGATTTTCCCCGAAATTAATTTCGAGCCTCCGTACGAATATATCAGGTCGGCTCCTTCGAGTTTGGAAGAGATGTCGCTGGCAGCTCGGGAAGTCATGAATAACCTTAGTAAGCTCGACGTTGAGGGCATTTCCCTGAATACGATTAAATTTTTGCAAGTTACATCTGATTTTTTTGGGTCTGATGACATGAAACTTATGATGAAAAATTTTGCTCAAGCTTCATCACGATTTGATAATATTTTGCAAGAGCTTGATGAATCAGCGGCAATTGACAATCTCACAAAAACTACTGAAGTATTTTATGAAACTTCTTTGCAACTTAGTGATGTGGTTGACAATCTGAACAATCAAATTACCGACGCAAGGATTCCATATCACATCGAGGGTATGTCTTTGAGTTTCGATTCAACTATGCAACATGCAAATGAAATTATTGGAGTACTTGGGTATCGTGCACAAACCTCAATTTTGACTTTGCAGGAGACTATGAACGAATTCCGCCGCTCAAATAAAGATTTGCAGAATGTTCTAAGGGGGCTTTCGGACGACCCATCTTCAATATTTTTAACTGAACCACCTCCAAAGGAACGATGAAAATTATTACTCTGTTACTCTCTGTTTTATTCCTTACCGGAATGAATACTACGCCAATTAAAGATAGTTCGATGTCTTTCGAGCAATCTATTGAAGGAACTAAAGCACCTAAAAGCATCATTGATTCGCTTGAAATCATCACCGTCGAATACTATGATGCCAACGGCAAATTACGCTCGGGACAATTTGTGCTGAATATTGCGGTAGCTCAAGATGTGAAAGAAGCTTTTGAGATACTTAAAAAGACGAAATTCCCCGTTGCTAAGGTCATTCCTATTGTAGAATTTGCTTGGGATGATAATGCTTCGATGAAAGCAAATAATAGTTCCGCTTTCAATTACAGATTCATCGCCGGCACAGAGAGGCTTTCCCATCATGCAACAGGTAGGGCAATTGATATTAACCCTATTCAAAATCCGGTAATTTACGCTGATGGCAAAATATCACCAAGGGGCGCCAAGTATAATCCCAAAGTTCCGGGCACATTTACAGCCGATTCCGATATAGTGATATTCTTAAAATCTCGCGGTTGGCGATGGGGTGGAGATTGGACTTCTTTCAAGGATTACCACCATTTCGACAAACCCTAATTGCTGAGTAGTTCGTCCCGTTGTTTCTTTTTCAAGCTCGCGAATATCAATTCGTATGAATGGTCAATGAGTTCACACATCAAGGTGTCATCTACTTCGCCGCCGGGTTCGACAGTATTCCATAGCTTTTTATTCATGTGATAACCCGGAATGATATTGCTATATCGTTCCCTGAGCTCGATTGCACGCTCAGGGTCGCATTTCAAGTTTACTGTAAAAGGAATTTTTACGACATCGGTAATTGCGAATATTTTTCCTCCGACTCTCAAACATAAAGTAGTTTCGTCAAATGGGTAATCCTCAGTTGCACCTTTTTTGGCAAGGCAATATTCTCTCAATTCTGCAATATCCATATTTTACTCCATTATTGTGATTTCAACTTCAATTACGCCGTCTCTAATCATATCCAATGCTTGAGCGGCAGCTTTAGACAAATCTATTACTCGAGAGCCGGAAAATGGTCCTCTGTCGTTAATTTTCACCATTACACTCCTACCATTTTTCAGATTTTTCACGTCTAAAATTGTCCCGAAAGGTAGAGTTTTATGGGCGGCAGTAAGTTTGTTCATATCAAAAACTTCGCCGCTTGCAGTTCGTTTCCCATGAAAAGCATCCGCATAATAAGAAGCTTTGCCGTAAAATACTTCACCTTTGCTCAAATTTTCTTCATATCCTGCATCGCCGCTATCCGAAAATCTGACCGATGACGAACAGCTAACAACAAAAGCACACGAGATTATCAATAATATTAATTTAAAATTCCTGTTACAGTTGAGCATTTTCACATCATTTTGTTTATAGTTCATAATGCTTTATTAGCTCATTTATCATGCCAAAAAAAATTTTGTTTAAAAGAGGTGTCTCTTATATTCGGGATAATGAAATCTTTACACAAAAAAAAGCCCGACTATTTTGCCGGGCTATTTTTTTAGAATTGTATAAATTATCTAATTTAAATTCACCAAGAGTTTCCTTGCCCTTTTTCATTTTCAACTCCATTTTTACTTTTTAATAAATTTTAAATTAAATTCATCTACATTTAAAAAATAAAACCCGGAAATCAAGCCTGAAATATCAATTTCAAGATAAAAAGTCCCATCAAGAACTGTTTGTCCGTACAAATTTGTTATTTTGAACTTTCTTTCTCTTTTGATTAAATCAGTCACTTGTATAATTTCACTAGCAGGATTTGGATAGATGCGAGGGGCTATTTCACTTTTTTTTCTGAGTAATTCTTCTACATTTGATGGCAATAGCACTCCACCTTCATTGTAAACTTCAAGAACGTATTTGTCTTTTACGTCACTTCTGCAATGTATCCATTTGTTATTATATTTATCAACTGAAATGAATCGAACATCATCAGCTGTTAAGCCCGAATTTGAACTATTCAAGTTTGTCCAATTTTCACCATCAAATCTATACAAACCGCTGTAATAACTTCCTGTCCATATTATATCATTACTGTCAATGGCTATTGCTCCAAATTGGTGGTCTGCAATTGCTGAATTATGTTTATCATATATAGACCACGTATTCCCATCATACTTAATCAATCCACCTAATGAATCGGAGTATAGATGTCCTGCAACAAACCACTTGTTTCCTTTGGAATCAAAATCAATATCCCATGACCAATTGATACTTGTTATACCTGTATTCTCGCCATTATAAGGAATAAATTCACCATCGTTAAACTTCGCAATTCTGTATGGGGAATAGTCATTTGTTACCCAGATTGCGCCATCCTTATCAATCGCCAAATAAACTATATAACCGTTGGTTTCAAGATGTTCGAAATGGAAAACCTCCCAATCAGTACCGTCAAATTTTGCGAGTCCTTGTTTTGTAGCACACCAAATATTATTTTCGCTATCAACGGCTAAATCATACACTCTGTTATCAGGAAGCCCCGAATTGCTTGATGTAAAATTTTCGAAATTGCCATTAGAGTATTTGTAAATCCCATTGAATCTGGTTGAATACCAAATATTTTTTCCTTTATCTTGCGCAAAACTACTTACAAAAGGATCTTTTGCTAAAGTATCAATTTCTAAATTTTCTAAATTGATTCGTAAAATACTTTCATTGCCAGTTAAATAAATACTATTGTCAATTGCTGTAATGTCCCAAGGCGATTGTATATCATGAAAATACATCCACTCAGGATTTTCGGCGTGCGTACCAGGTGGTTTGAGAAATATGATTGTATGTACCAATAGGTACAGAAATATAATAAATTTACTTTGCATAAAACCTCCATACAAAAATTAAAAAAGTGGCATACTATTTCAAACGGAATTTCTGAGGTGTCGAATACTAAACACAATTCTATTTGAGGATAGTCCTGTTTTTATAAACATAAATAATTTTTTCAGATTAACCAAATTTTTAAACAAAAAAAAAAGCTGCCCATTAGGACAGCTTTTAAAAAGTTAATCTTATGCGACTTATTTATTTACTACGAATTTGCCGTTTATGCGTCCGCCATTATATTCAATCATGAATATATATATACCCGGTACTAAATTCGCAGTGTTGAGCTGTAATCGGTTCTCGCCTGATTGGGTCGCATAATTGTCTATTTTTTGAATTTCACGCCCAAGCATATTAACAATCTTGATATTCGTATTTACAGATTTGTCCATATCGAATACGATGTAAGTCGCATCAATTGCCGGATTAGGATATGCAAAGGTTTCAGTTTCGGAAGTAAAATCTTCAACCGAAGCCGGGTTTAAAGTGCTGAATGTCCAAGTATTTGACCATGGTGCTTCGCCATCTTCGTTCCAAGCTCTAACTCTCCACCATAATTGCGAATCGTACGGCATATCATAAACAAGTTTAGAATTTTGCCAAATGCTTGAACTGCTATAAAATACGGTGCCTTCTGCAAAGTTATTCGTAGTGGCAATTTGCAATTCATATCCGAATGCTCTATCAACTTCTGCCCAATTGAATGTGAAGAAATTCGGCAATTCAGTTGCATTATTTGACGGCGATACCAATTGGACTTGGTCTTCCGGTGCAATGTCTTTAGTTCTGAATCTGAATTCATTCGACCATTCACCTTGACCGCCTTTATTAATCGAAGCCACTCTCCAATGATAATTGGTGTAACGTTCGACAAAGGCTGCAATGTTCATTTTTGTATCAATCAAAATACTATCAATTACAATCGAAATAAAATCAAAATCTAATGCTAATTGTACGCGGTATAATTCTGCTTCGTCCTCTATTCTCCAGATTAAATCCTCGCTAAATGGGACTTTGATTGCACCATTGAGAGGCGACAATAGTAAAGGTGCATTTGCCGGTTTAGTTCCGGTGCTGAATCTGAAAATTTCTGACCACAGGCTTATTCCGTCGCTATTTATTGCTCTGACTTGCCAATAATAGGTTGTTTCTTCCTCGAACTCTTCACCAGCAAAAGTGAAACTTGTGGAGTTAATATTATTAGATGTTTTGTAGATAACACTGAACAAGCTGTCCTTAGATACTCTTATTTGATAACTTAAAGCTTCATCTACTGCTTCCCAAGTGAAAATCGGATAGATTGAAACACTCGAACTAAAATTGTCCGGTTTGAGCAATACAGGAGGTTGGATGAGAGTTTTAAACATATACGAATTTGACCAATCTCCAACACAACTTCCCAAACGAGCTCTTACTTGCCAATAGTAAACAGTATTGTTCTCAGGAAGATTTATAGTTAAACTGGTTGATGCCAATAATGCTGTATCTACGATTGTAGTCGCAAATGTTGGGTCTGCAGATACTCGAACGTCGAATAAATCCAATGCGGAGAGTTCTTCCCATTCTAATGTTACTTCCATTGGCAATCCAACTGCGCCATCAACAGGAGATACAAAATTCGGTTGGATTTGGGTAGTTCTGAATTTACGAGCTGCCGACCACAAACCGTTATTGTTTGCGTCTTGAGCTTTTATTCTCCAATAGTGTTCAGTCATTGGCAATTCCAAAAGCACCGAAACTTCGGTTTCGGTAATATTATCAATATCGAACAAAATATTATTGAAATTTGCCGAATCAGCAATTTGAATTCTATATTTTGTAGCAGATTCGACTGCTGTCCATTTGAATAAATTATCTACCATCGAAACACATATTTCATTATCCAATGGTGAAATCAAATTAGTGCTTCTATACGGAGTTTTGAATGAGAAATTATTTGTCCAATCACTCAAGCATCCGTCCACGACTACAGCTATTCTCCAATAATAAGTAGTATTGTAAACTTCACCGATTACAAAAGTAAAAGTTGTATCAGCTAAGTCAACAGTGTCAACTTCTGTTTCCGCAAAAGTTGGGTCGGTCGAAATCTGAAGTAGATAGCTATCGGCATTTTCCACTGCCTGCCATTCCAATGTTGCCCCGAAAGGAAGTTCCGGGAATAGTGCAGTTCCATAAGATAGATTTTCGGGCAAAGATTGAATAGCCAAAGCTGTTTTAGTAGTAAATGTTCTAATTAACGACCATTCGCTAATACAAGTGCCCTTGAGTGATGACACTTGCCAAAAGTATTTTGTGTTGTAATTTGGCAACTTGATTGTAATTGTACTGTCGGTAATATTACTTTTGCTGTAAACAATATTTGCAAAATTAGTATCAGAGGCAATCCTGATATTGTAAAATTCTGCACCATTTTTTGTCCAATTGAATTCTACATTCAAATCAGTACAAAGAATTCCATTATTGGGACTGACCAAATCGACAGGAGCCGCTTTTGTATAAAAGGAGAATGGGCTTGAAGTTCCCATTTCACCGCCCGAATAAACAGCAGTAACTCGCCACCAGTAGCGTTTGCCCCAATCGTTCAAACTGACTGTTAATTCAGTTGTAGTCAAGTTTGGTTGATTAAGTACAAAATCTTCAAAATCGGGGTCTTCTGAGATTTGGACAGTATAGCTTTGTGCCAAGTTTGTCGGTTCCCACTTCAAATCAATTGTCAATGACTGGCAATTGTTGTTGTTTGTGGGAAGCAATAAGGTCGGAGGCACTTGAGAGTAAGCGTAATGTTGCATCACAATAAATAGTAACGCCAATACAAGAGGTTTGAATGTTTTCATTTTTATCACCATAAAATTTAAAATTTTTTTTCATCTTTACAAATATACTTAATAACGTCAAAGTACACCCTTTTGTTACAAAAGAGCTTAAAATTCTAAGACGAATTACCGTGCCAAAAGATTGAATTGATGACTTCTAAAGTCGAAATTTGCTACAAAATTTCTTATATTGCATCTTTTACAGCAAACTTGTTAATTATTGTTTTGGAGAATTACCCATGACCGAAATTATCGTCGAATGTCCCAAGTGCCACAATAGATTTGGTGTCGAAGAAGTTATCAAATCGCAAATCGAAAACACAGTCAAACACGATTACGATAAGAAAATCAGCGATTACAAGCAAATTGTTGACACAGAAAGAGCAATGCTCGAAAAACAAAAAAGTGAAATTGGCAAACAGCGACAAGAAATCGAAGCAATGATTCAGAGCGAATTGAAACTCCGGCTCAATTCCGAGCGTGAGCAAATCGGCAGGAAGTTTGCAACTGATTACGAAGAAAAGCTGAAAATGCTCGAACACGATGCACAATCAGCCAAAGAAGAAAATCTCAACCTCAGACGCAAACAAAACGAATTGCTCAAAACTCAAGAAGAGCTAAACAAAATGAAACAAAATCATGAGTTGGAGCTCGAAACAAAACTTTTGGAGCAACGCCTTTCCTTACGCAATGAAATCGAAAGCAATTTGAGCCAACAATTTGAACTTCAGAAGAGAGAACTCGAGAAAAAATTGGACGACCAAAGAAAATTAGCTGAGGAAATGCGTCGCAAAGCCGAACAAGGCTCGATGCAAATGCAAGGCGAAGTTCAGGAACTGATTCTGGAGGAATTCCTTTCCGCTAAATATCCGCGAGATTTGATTTCCGAAGTGCCAAAAGGCAAAAGTGGAGCAGACATTATACACACAGTTCGCAATCCAATGAATGCCGAATGTGGCAAAATCGCTTACGAGAGCAAACGTACATTGAATTTCAACAAGGAATGGATTGCCAAGCTCAAAGACGATATGATTGCTATCAAAGCCGATATCGGGGTGTTGGTGACCCAAACTATGCCACAAGGCGTCAAATCATTTTGCAATATTGACGGAATTTGGGTTTGCAGCTTTGGCGAATTTGAAAGCGTCGTAGCAGTTTTGCGTGAGATGCTACTTTCAGTCAACCAAGTCAAACTCCAAGAGACAAACAAAAGCGATGCCAAAGAAATGATATATAACTACCTTACAAGCAACGAATTTAACCAACGCGTTACCCAAATCGTTGACACATTCAACAAAATCCGCGACGGAATCAACAAAGAGCGAACCCAAATGACCAAAATCTGGGCGATGCGCGAAAAACAAATCGAATCCATAGTGCTTGGTATGTCCGAAATGTTTGGTTCAATCAAAGGCTATGGCTTGCAGGCAATCGAAGAAACAGATTTCATGATGCTCGAATCTAACGATGGAGAAGATGAATAATTAAATATTGCTATTTTCAAATTTTTTGCAACGCAGAGCACTTTGATGTGTCATAGTAAATAGAGGGCAGATAAAATTTGCCGAATTATTTTCTATTTTGGGAGTCGAAAAATGTTGTTTACGCTCAGACTCATCGCTATTGCCGCATTCATCTTTGCGGCGAACCTCAATCTATTTTCCCAACAAGATACAAGCGGCTGGGTGCAGTCGGGGGATAATATATTGCTCAACAAGCATGATATTGGTACAATACTACAAGCCGGTCTATCCTCAACGGGGGACAGCATTTGGACATTCTCTGACGACGACGGCTACTATTTCAGGATTTGGGAGTTGAAGTCAGGAATTATGGTACATGAGAAGACACTAAGTGATAGATATTTCATATCTGCGGATTTCCAAACTTATCACAACAATCATGCAACTGAGTTTAAACTTTATGATATTAAAACTGATTCATTGTTGTTAAGTCATAATTTCTTTACTTCCGTATATGATGATGTGCAAGCAGCTTCATTTCACTACGATTCCAAACGCACATTGCTGCATATGGCATACTATAATTGGGAATACAATAGCCGAGGACCTATACCAAAAAGAGGGATGAAGGTGTATAAACTGTCCGATGTTCCAGAGTTAATTAATCATAATAGTATTGAAATTGGTTTTAAGTTGAATCATGATTATACGAGAATGGCATTTCCAAGAGAAAACAATTCTATCGCAACTTATGATATCGTCAATCAAAAGTTTACAGAACTCGGTTATACCGGACAAATGATAACTTCAGTATTGTTTACCTCAAATCCTAAACATGTTTCAGCTAGATATGCCGGGAATATTTTATCAATTTGGAATGTTAATACAAAACAAATGATTAGTAAAACTAATTTAAAACAAAAATTTTTTACTTATAGCTTTGCAGATAATGACAAATTTATTGTTGGTGAAGTCAATTTCTGTTTTGTCCTGATTGATATTATTACCGGCGCACTCATAGAGTCAACAGAACATTACTTGGTAAATATTAGATATATTCTAGGTAATAGTCCTCACGGATTTGTTTTTATATCGGATAACAAATTTGGACTTGTAAATTTTGATATTTTGGGCGATAAGGATATTATTCAATTCGCCCCTGATTCTTCTCTAATCTATGCGGGAAATAGTGCCACATTGCACAATCTCAGTAATTTCGAATATGATTCAATTGAATGGGAATTATCAGACGGACGCAAATCAAATCAAGAAACACCAAGTTTTGATTTTAACACACCCGGTTTGTTTGATGTTACACTGAGATTGACTAAAGATGGTGAATTATTTACTTTAACAAAGAAAAACATTATTGAGGTTTATCCCGTTATGGAAGTTGATTTCGATTCGGACGTAAAATATGGTAAGTCGCCGCTTACTGTTCAATTTGAAGATAAATCAAGCGGAATAGTTGACGAATATATTTGGAAAGTTAATGATGAAGTTTTCTCAAAGGAAAAGAACCCTAAATATGTTTTTACTACATCGGGCAGATTTAATATCAGTTTAACTGTCAGGGACAGACTTTCAACCAAAGTTATAACTAAACCATATTTTATTCAAGTAGATAGAGAAAATATCGAATTTTTAGAGGTATTGATTAGCAGGTCTGAATTATTTTGGAACACGGAATCTCCACCAAAACACGAGGATTTTATTAGTGTAGTCCAAACTGTAAAACAAGAAGATACATTGAATATTATTTTGAGCCTATCTTCATATGTTACGTGGGATGATGGATTTCATCATGCTACATTTGACAATTTTCTTCAATTAAATTCTAAAGATTTAAACTTAGTAAGAAGTAGCTCTTGGAATTATATTTATTGGGGTATGACAGTTTCTTCATATTCTAATTTAATTTATCATAACAATTCCTTTTTTTATTCTAAACATGGACGGTCTGCCGATAATCCTTCATTTCTTAGTAGAATTTCGACTATTGACAATAAACATCAAATGGAATCAAAATATATCAATTTCCCTATGCGAAATGGCAAGAAAGTCTTAAGTTTTGATGATGATAAATTAGTGGTATGCGGTACAAGTAGGCTTGGTCAAACAAATATTTACATGTTTAATTCAGTTTTTGAATTATTTAATCAAGATTCAATCCAAGAATTCATGATTGATGCCGTAAATTTTATGATAAAAAACCATTTTTACAATGCTTACAAAAGACACAGTAGTTTCGATTTATAACCTAATTTTTTATGATTTAAATTTAGAAATTAAAGAGATTTATTCTTTGAGTTTACCTAACGAAATTGTCATTAATTCAATGCTATTGTTACCCGGGAAAAAAATTGCAATAGGTGGCTCAATTGGCACTCCTGCAATCGGCTTTTTGGGCGTGATTGATGCAAAAGGTAATCTCTTGTGGCACAAATCTTTTCCTGATTGGCAAAATTTTAATAAATTACATTTGAACAGAAACAATTTCTTTGCATCAGGTCTAAATTATGATAAAGACATTGGTTTTGTTGAAATAAACCAATATGGTTCAGATTACATTGATAATCGTTTATTTAATGTTTATACAAATATTTCAGGCTTGGATATACTATCAGATAGTGTTTTAATTTTAACTTACTACTTTAATGATTCTTTTAGATTGTATATAACGCAAGTTCGCTACACTCCTTTAGGTCAAACGATTGATTCAGTTGATACAACAACAACAATCAATGGTTCCCACTCACTCCTCCCCGTCCCAAACCCCGCAGAAAATTCTGTGACGCTGCAATTTGCTGAGGCGCAACTTGTGCAAAAGGTGCAAGTTTATGACTATTCGGGTATCGAGGTGATGCAATTCACGCTTCCGCAATCGCCGGTTTACGAAATTCAATTGCCGTTGCATGCGCTCAGTGTCGGCATGTACCACGTTACTGTGACTACCGATTCGGGCATCTTACGAACAAAATTTATAAAATATTAGATTTTTTCAAAATTTTTTGCAACGCTGAGCACTTTGAAGTGTCATAGTAAATAGAGGGCAGTTCAAATTTGCCGAATTTATTTTCTATTTTGGGAGTCGAAAAATGTTGTTTATGCTTAGACTCGTCGCTATCGCCGCATTCATCTTTGCGGCGAACCTCAACCTTTTTTCCCAACAAGACACAAGCGGCTGGGTGCAGACGGGGAATAATATATTGCTCAATAAGCATGAAATTGGTACAATTCTTCAAGCTGGTCTATCCACAACGGGTGACAGCATTTGGACATTCTCTGACGACGACGGCTACTATTTCAGAATTTGGGAATTGAAGTCGGGCATGATGGTGTATGAGAAAACACTTAGTGCAAGGTATTTCATATCTGCAGATTTCCAAACCTATCACAACAATCATCCTACTGATTTTAAACTTTATGATTTGAAATCAGATTCATTGTTGTTGAATTATAAATCTTTTAAAATTGGTCATATATCACCGAGTGCTAGTTGTCATTATGACTCAAATCGCAAATTACTGCATGTTGCTTTTTCTTATATTTTTGTTCAAGACCCTTATTACGAAGAGATAAAAGGTATGCATATTTACAGATTATCTGAAAGTCTTGAATTTCTCCATACTTTTCCTATAGAAATTGGCTTTACGTTGAATCATGATTTTACAAGAATGGCATTTCCAAGAGAAGAATATATTATTTCCATATATGATATCGTTAATCAAAAGTATGCAGAAATTGGAAAGACAAATCTCAGAATAACAAGGATGTTGTTTACATCAAATCCTGATTATGTTTCAACCCAAGATGCGGGAAATAATTTAACAATTTGGGATGTAAATTCCCAAAAAATGATTAGTAAAACCCCTTTAAAGCTATTTAAATTAATTAGTTATTGCTTTTCGGATGATGACAAATTTCTGGCTGCTAATGCAAATAACAGATTCTACCTTATTGACATGATTACCGGAGTAGCCATAGACTCAACAGAGCAAAATGATTTTGAAAAATTTCGATTTCTGATTCGTAAAAGCCACCTCGGTTTTGTTTTTATAACAAATAATAAATTTGGACTTGTGAATTTTGATATTCTGGGCGACCAAGATATCATTCAATTCGCTCCTGATTCTTCTCTAATCTATACCGGAAATAGTGCCACATTGCACAATCTCAGTAATTTCGATTATGATGCAATTGAATGGGAGCTTTCGGATGGACGCACAACCTTGCATCCTAACCCAACTTTGGTTTTTGATTCAGTAGGATTCTACGATGTGACATTGAAATTAGTCAAAGATGGGAAAGAATTTAAAATCACAAAGAAAAACTGTATTGAGGTTTATCCGGTTCTTGAAGTTGATTTCGATTCGGATATCAAGTATGGCAAGTCACCACTTACAGTTCAATTTGAAGATAAGTCAAGCGGAATCGTTGACGAATACGTTTGGAAAGTTAATGATGAAGTTTTCTCGAATGAAAAAAATCCTCAATATGTTTTCACTAAATCGGGAAGGTTTAATATTAGTTTAACTGTCAGGGATAGACTTACAACCAAAGTTATAACTAAACCTTATTTTATCCAAGTAGATAGAGAAAATATCGAATTTTTGGAGGTATTAATGGGCAGAGCAATACCATTTTGGAACCCAAATGGTCATGTTGAACACGAGGATCATATTGGTTTAGTTCAAACCATTAAACAAGATGATACATTGAATATTGTTTTGAGTCTTTTTTCTCATGTGTCGTGGGATAATGGAAGTGCTTCTTTTTGTTTTGACGGCTTTCTACAAGTTAATCCGGATGATTTGTCTTATTATAATTTATCCGGTTGGGAAACAACTCTTAGAATATCGATGTACAACAGTTCGGTTTCTAATCTTTCTTTCAATAATAACAACTTTTTTTATTGCGCGCATGGTGTTGGTGAAAGTTATCCGAGTTCAGACAAAAATTTCACTGCATTTAATAAAATCTCAAAAGTTGAAAATAAAATTGAACTAAATACTAAAATTATCCATTTTCCAATGCGATATGGCAAGAAAGTACTAAGCTTCGATAATGATAAATTAATTGTATGCGGTACAAGTAGACTTGGTCAAACTAATATTTACAAATTCGATTCAGATTTTGAATTATTTAATCAAGATTCAATCCAAGAATTCATGATTGATGCAGTAAATTATGATAAAAACCATTTTCTAATGCTTACAAAAGACACAGTAAATTCAATCTACAGTCTTATCTATTATGATTTGAATTTGGAAATAAAAGAGATTTATCCATTGAGTTTACCTAACGAGATGGTGATTAATTCAATGTTATTGTTACCTGAGAATAAGTTAGCAATAGGTGGTACAATTGGGAATCAAACCATCGGCTTTTTGGGCGTGATTGATTTAAAGGGAAATCTCTTGTGGCACAAAACATTTCCAGATTGGCGAAATTTTAATAAATTATACTTGAACAGAAACAACTTCTTTGCTACAGGGCAGAATTTTGATAGAGATATCGGTTTTGTTGAGATAGACCAATATGGCTCAGATTATATTGATAATCGTTTATCAAATGCTTTTATGAATATTGCAGGATTAGATATATTATCCGATAGTGTAGTGATTTTAACCTATTATATTTCGAATGAATTACATTTATCAAAAGTTCGCTACAAACCTTTACCCCAAGCTCCAGTTAGTGTAGAAAATAGTTTCACCATTAGTAGATCCCACTCCATCCTCCCAGTCCCCAACCCCGCGGAAAATTTGGTGACGCTGCAATTTGCGGAATCGCAGATTGTGCGAAAGGTGCAAGTTTATGACTATTCGGGGATTGAGGTGATGCAATTCACGCTGCCGCAATCACCGGTTTACGAAGTTCAATTGCCACTGCATGCCCTCAGCACCGGCATGTACCACGTGACTGTGACTACGAATTCGGGCATCTTGCGAACAAAATTTATAAAATATTAGCTATTTGGCTTTTTGGGCAACAAGTGTCAAAATAGTTGCATTTGCGACTACTTCGTCGTGCTGATTCAGCACTTCGACGTCCCATTTCACTACGCCATGGTCAGCAATGTCTTCCTTGGGCTCTTTGATGGTTTTTTCTTTCACCGTCAGGAACACATGAATCGTATCGTTGACATAGACCGGCTTGATGAAACGCAACTCGTCTATTCCGTAATTCGCCATGACCGGACCGCGGCGCCCGTCAACAAAGAGACCTGCCGCAGCAGCAAGCACGAAATAGCCGTGAACCACTCTGCCTTCGAAAAGAGTGCCGTCTAATGCAGTAATGTCGGTATGAGCGTAAAAAGTGTCCCAACTAACGTTGGTGAAATTGACTATGTCGGTTTCGGTGACTGTGCGTCCGCGAGTTTCGTACGATTCGCCGATTTGCAAATCTTCGAAATGCTTACGGAATGGATGTATCAAATCTTCATGTCGTTTGGCGCCCTTCATCCACTGTTGCGATATATGGCTAATCGTTGTTGGGCTGCCTTGGATTGCCGTGCGTTGCATATAGTGCATTACTGCTCGGATGCCACCCAATTCTTCGCCGCCACCTGCTCTGCCGGGACCGCCATGCACAAGATGAGGCATCGGCGAACCGTGTCCGGTGGACTCTTTTGCACAATCTTTGTTTATAATCATTATTCGTCCGTGATTTGTCGCTGTGCCGAAAAATAGCTCTCGTGCGACTTCATCATCTGCAGTGAAAATCGAACCAACGAGGCTGCCCTTGCCCAAATTTGCCAATTGGACGGCTTCATCAATATTTTTGTACGGAATAAGCGTGCTGACGGGACCAAATGCTTCGATGTCGTGGATTTCGGTGCAATCAAAGGGATTATCGCATTGCAATAATGTTGGTGCAAAAAATGCTCCCTTGCTTCTGTCGGCGCCCACCACTTCGAGTTCTTCGAGCGAACTCGATATTATTTTGCCTGAACGGAGCAAATCCGCAACTCTTTCGCGGACTTCGACGACTTGGTCGAAACCTGCCAAGGGTCCCATTCTTACGCCATCAGTTTGCGGATTGCCGATGATATTTTTCTTCAAACGGCTGTTGATTGCTTTCCCAACTTCTTCAATCAAATTTTCGGGAACGATGGCGCGGCGGATTGAAGTACATTTTTGTCCCGCTTTGACGGTCATTTCCCGAACGATTTCCTTCACATATAAATCGAATTCCTCCATGTCGGGTGTGACGTCGGGACCTAATATCGAGCAATTCAGCGAATCGGCTTCCATGTTGAATCGAACCGAGTTTTGGAGTATGTTTTTGCTCGATTTCAATTTCATTCCCGTTGTAGCGGAGCCGGTAAATGTGATGACATCTTGATAATTTACATGCTCGAGCAAATCTCCGGCGCTACCGCAAATCAATTGCAAAGCTCCTTCGGGCAAAATTTTCGAATCAATTATTTCACGAACCATTGCTTCAGTTAGGTATGCTGTGAGCGACGCGGGTTTGATGATTGTTGGCAGACCTGCTAAAATTGAGGGTGCCATTTTTTCTAACATACCCCAGCATGGGAAATTGAACGCATTGATATGGATTGCAGCTCCTTCTAAGGGCACACAAATGTGGTGACCCACGAAAGTGCCGTTTTTGGAAAGTGGCTCGAGATTGCCGTCAAGGTAGAATGGTGTGTCAGGTAGTTCGCGGCGACCTTTGCTTGCGTATGTGAACAAAGTGCCGATTCCGCCTTCGATGTCAATCCACGAATCGGTTTTGGTGGCGCCCGTAGCCCACGATAAATCGTAGAAAATTTCTTTTTTGCTCATCAGGTGGTTTGCCAAAGCCTTCAATAGCCTTGCTCTTTCGTGGAATGTCATTTTTCGCAAAGCCGGGTTGCCGTGTTTGCGGGCATATTCCAACATTCCGCCAAAGTCTAATCCTTTGCTGCTGATTTCGGCAACTTTCTCGCCTGTCACTGCGTTGTACAAATTTTGTCCGGCTTCTGTGCCTTCTACCCAATGCCCTTCGGCGTAACTTTTCAATTTCATTTGCAATTCTCTTTGTTTGATTTTCGATTGTATCAAACAACGATAAATGCTAAAAAGTGTTGTTTAAAATTTTGGCAGGACTAAAAAACTATCTGCTTTTTACGAATTTTTTGGCTTTTTCGATAGACTTAAACGCTAAAATCTCTAACATTCATATTTTTTCTTTTCACTTCGCAAAATATCGGTAAATTTGAACTTTTGTATAGAACACAAAGGATGAAAATGAATATTAAAGAAAGTGCCTCTAAGTTATTTAACAAATCGTTAGACTATATTGAAATCATTGGTAATAAATTGCCGCACCCCGCAACCCTTTTCGCACTCCTTGCAGTCCTTGTAGCTATATTGTCGTGGATTGGCGGTCTGCTCGAGTGGCAGGTGATTCATCCGGCAGACGGCTCAATAATAGGAGTAAAGAGCCTCCTGAGTGGCGATGGGATTCGCTGGATATATACTAATGTGACTGCGAATTTTGTGAATTTCCCACCTTTGGGCTACGTTCTGGCTGTAATGATTGGTATCGGCGTTGCCGAAGGTTCGGGTTTGTTCACTGCTATGATTCGTGCTCTTGTGACAAATGCACCACCAAGATTGATTACAGGCTCCATCGTTCTCGCGGGAATTTTATCGCATCTTGCATCCGAAGCCGGTTACGTCATCCTGATTCCGCTCGGTATGATTATTTTCCATGCCTTAGGTCGCCACCCGATGGCAGGGCTTGCCGCAGCTTTTTGCGGCGTTAGTGGTGGTTTCGGTGCAAACTTTTTAATTGGCTCTGTGGACCCGATCCTCGCCGGACTTTCGCAATCTGCAGCCCAAATTGTTGACCCGGCAATGACTATCAACCCTGCCGTGAATTTCTATTTCATGTTTGCATCGGCGTTTGTTATCGTCGTTCTGGGTACTGTAATAACTGAAAAAATTGTCGAACCGCGACTAAAAGAATATACAGGGGACGCCGAAAGAGTACCTGTTGACAAAATGAACGATGTCGAAAAGAAAGCATTACGTTGGGCAGGGGTTAGCTTGCTTATTATTGTTATCGGATTCATATTTACAATTGTTCCCGAAAATGGTATTTTGCGTAATCCTGTAGATGGCGGCGTGCTTCATTCTCCATTTTTTGAAGGCATTATCACTGGGATTTTGTTGTTTTTCTTGGTTCCGGGCATAGTTTACGGATGGATTGTCGGTACAATCAGAAACGACAAACAAATGATGAAGCACATTATAACTTCGATGGGCACTCTGTCCACATATATCGTGTTGGTATTTTTTGCAGCACAATTTGTTTACTTTTTCAAATACAGCAATTTAGGCTTAATCGTTGCAATTAACGGTGCCGAATTTCTCAGAAACGTCGGCATGACAGGCATTCCGTTGATTGTAGCATTCGTGTTGCTTTCAGCGTTTATAAATATGTTTATGGGCAGTGCATCTGCAAAGTGGGCGATTATGGCTCCTGTGTTTATCCCGATGTTCATGCTTTTGGGCTATCACCCCGCACTCACACAAGCAGCTTTCCGAATCGGCGATTCAGTTACTAACCTCATCACTCCGATGATGAGTTACTTTGCTCTGATTGTGGCTTTTGCTCAACGATATGACGAAAAATACGGCATCGGTACAATTATTTCTACAATGTTACCGTATTCAATTCTGTTCACAATATTTTGGACAATATTATTAATTGTATGGATGTTGTTCGGAATTCCGGTCGGACCTGACGGTCCACTTTATTTGGATTGATATTATAAATTTAAAGGTTTTTGATATGAAATTATGTATATATATATTGTTAGGATTTTTTGCCACTATGTTGCATGCTCAAGAATATGTCATCTACGATACCAAAAGCGGGAAAGCTGTCACGGTAGAAGATATGGCAAAAAGAACTGCGGATTTCGATGTAATTTTCTTTGGTGAATTCCATGACGACAGTTTGATTCATGTTATTCAATACGAATATTTGAAGAGTGTGTATAAATTGGACAAAAAAGTTGACATTTCGCTTGAAATGTTCGAACGCGATGTCCAAAAACATCTCGATGATTTCCGTACCGGTATAATTGATGAAGAGGAATTTCTCAAAAATTCTCGCCCTTGGGGAGATTATAAGAAATTCTACAAAGCACTCGTTGATTTGGCAAAGGAAAACGAGGCTTCGGTGATTGCAGCCAACATTCCGCGAAAATATGCAGCGATGTATGTCCAAGGTGGCATGACGAAAATCAATGATTTGCCCGATGAGGAAAAAGCATTCGTAGCAAGAGAAATGCTGCTGAAGGAAGATGATTACGCATTAAAATTCTTCAAAACTATGCTCAATTCCGAAACAAAGTTTGATTCGCTTACTCCAAATCAAGAAAACACGATGTTTCTCTACTATGGTGCTCAACTTATCAAAGACGAGACTATGGCTGAAAGCATCGTAATGCATCGCAATGACAATCCCAACCGCAAAATCATACATTTCAACGGTGATTTCCATTCAAACAGATACTTGGGAACTGTCCAAAAAGTTGCAGAACGCAACAGCAAACTCAAACTCGGCGTTATTACAGTAAAGTATTTTGGCGATGATGAGAGCGCCCCCAAATTTGATAAAAGCATGAAAAAAGAGGGCGATTTTGTGATTTATTCGAAAGAACCCAAGCGTGAACCGTTTCCTATGATGGGCGGAGGCTCGCACTTTGGCGAAAACAGCGTCGAAAAATTTGAAATCGAAGTCGTAATCATTCCTGAAAGTTCATCGCTCGTAGGCATAGCAAAACTCAAATTCAAAAATCCGGTACTTAAACGCTCAAGTGTCAAATTGCTGAATTCACTTGAAGTTTTAAGTGTCAGTAATCACACAGGCAAACTAAATTATACTATTAATAATGATGACCCAAATTATACAGAAATTGTATTCGACAACCCGACAATCAAAAATCAAAAGTACGGTGGCAATGGAATCAAAGAAGCAAATGATGTTACCATCACATACAAGGGCACAGTTTATAATCCGCCCGATGAAACGAACCTAATTCAGCGACATTCACGTACTGCAGGTATAATCTCAGCAAAACAAAACGAGGGGATATATTTGCCCGGTGGCTCATTCTACCCGCAAACTGACAAAGACATCGCCAAATTTGATGTCAAAATCACAATTCCGGCTGAATATACAATTGTAACAAGTGGCGAAATTGAAGTCACAAAATCCGGTACCAATTCTATATATACCATCACAAGCGAAAAGCCGATTGACGGTATGATTCTGGTAGGAGGGAAGTATAAGAAAGATTCCATTATATATAAGGATGTTGAATTTTCGGTTTACAAACTTGACGAAAAGGTCAAAAGCGAGGATTACCTCACAGCGATGAAGGAATATTACGACTTTTACACAGATTTGTTTGGACCTTATCCATATAAATCATTCCATGTAGTTGAGAACTTTTTCGCATCAGGATTTGGAATGCCGGGTTACACATTGCTTTCAGGCAGACTTATGGCGATGCCATGGGTAACGCTTTCGCCCGGCTCTTTAGCACATGAGTTCGTTCATAATTGGTGGGGCAACAGCGTCTTTGTGGACTATGAATCCGGCAATTGGTGCGAAGCTCTCACAACTTTTTCGACCAATTATTATTATAACGAGCTGACAGGAAACACTGCAGGCGCAGAAGATTGGAGGAAAAAAGCCTTGATTGCAATCGCCTCCCTTCCCGAAGACCGAAATTATCCTGTGTATGATTTCAAGTATCAAAAAGATACTTATGATGCCGTAGTTGGCTACTCCAAAGGAGCTTTTGCACTGTATGAAGTTTATAAGCTGTTTGGTAAAGAAATGTTTTTCGATGTTTTGAAGAAATTTGCAGATCGCAATTCCGGCAAAAGGGCTTATTGGTTCCACCTAACCGGACTATTCAATTCGGAAGCTAAAACCGCAAAACTCGATATTCCGACACGAAAAGTTTTCGACCAATGGCTCAAAGCAAAAGAAATCCCTGAACTGAGGTTGAAAAGCGTAATGATAGATTCAAATTTGGTATCTATCGAGATTGCTCAAGATTTGGATTATTATCTTTCGGTGCCGGTGCTATTCGAAGGCGACAATCAAAGCCGCAAAGAGTATTTCATTGTCAAAGATAGCGTGGAACTAATCTCCTACGACGCAGGATTTGAAGTCAAAAGAATTCATGTTGACCCGAATTACGAGGTTTTGCGTAAGCTTTACAAATGGGAGATGCCCTATAGTTTGAATCGCACAGTCAACGATAATCCGATTGTGGTCATTCCGTCGAGCGATTCGCACGATTATAATATGGCGTTGAAATTTGTGGAAATGCTGCACGAAAGCGGCTATAATTTCAAACATTATACTCAAGATGTCGTAACTGCCGAGATGGTCAACGAAAACTCATTGATTTTGCTCGGTAATATTGAAAATAATAGCACAATAGCTTCATTAGCACAAAAATTACCGGACGGAATGAAGTTGACTAAAGAGAATTTTCAATCCAATGAGCAAACTTTCCCGGTTAATGACCATATCTTAATGATGAATATAGACCACCCTACGAGCAATTCAAAATTATGTACAGTAATATATTTTGAACAACTTGCATCAATTCGTCCCTTTAGCCGTCTTTTTCATTACATGAGTTATTCCTTGGTGATGCTAAACAATAAAATGAGCGGTAGACCCGCTGCTCAACAAGAAATTTTCCCTTCCGGATTCGATCAAGACGAAACAGTTTTCATCAAACAATAAAAGATTTGGAAGAAGAATTATTGAAAAAAATGAAAGAAAAATGAAAAAAAATTTAAAAAAGTAGCTTATGAATCGAAAATTAATATTATATTACAAATAATTAAGAATCTTTTTGAAAATAGAAATTAAGAATTCGTTAAGTTATTTGACAATGGTTAAAAATGATTTGGGTATGCCAAGTGCAAATCATTTTGATTTGGGTGAAAGAAAAATTTGCTCCCCCTTGTCTTAGCTATTCTATTAGCGACGATTTTTGGTTGAAATTTGGGCATCTATGTACATTCGTTCTTTGATTACATGTTAGAAAAGCAGATTTATAGAAAAGACTGATTGAGAACATCAGACAGAAATTTTTATTGGCAAATTCTAATTAGCTGATAAAAAAATGAATATTTGTTCATAAACGAAGTTGTTTACTCTATGAATACAGTATTAGTATAGATTATGTATGACCAAATTTTAATTAAAAAGAAGTCAAGACTGAAAAAATGTTCATAAATAAATTTGCTCTTATGTTAAATTTTATTTGCATTTATCAACTAATTACTATAAATTAGTTGTCTGAATCTTTGAAATTTTCTAACAAGATTTTTTAATTGAACTTTTATTGTGGATTTTAAAGAAAAATTCATAAATTACGTAAATAAATTAATGATAGTAAAAAAAAGTTTATTAGTTTGAAGTAAAGATAAATATTTTTTAAAGTGAAGAAATCACTTTTGGAGGTAATAACATGTCAAAAGGCGGCGGAGCCGGTAAGGTTTATTTCGTATTGTATCTTGCGGTTGTATTAGAGCTTCTCATCATCATTGTAGAGCGTGATGAAGCCGAAGAACATCTTCATAAGAAGACGCAAGAAGCTATGAGAATAGTCGAAAGTATTCTCTCACAACTTCAATCGGGCGCAGGTACCGAAGGTATTAACACCAGGCCACAGGATGAAATCACATTGCCTCCTCCCGGTGTTGATATCAAAGCTATTTTTGGTACAGATATCAAATCGTACCGTAAATATATCGTTGAAGTAGGTGTGACTGATGTCAGTGCTTCACTAAATAAACGAGAGTTTGAAACCGAAAAAGAATATGTGCAACGTCTTCAAAAGTTAGTCGAATTGGCTAATGTTGAGCAGTTGCAATATCAAATTTTCTATTCAAACGACGATAACCCCTCAAATGCACCCCCATTCCCAACGGAAAATTATCTCAAGAGTCAAGGAGTTGACTTCCTCAATCTTGTCCCCGGTGATAAGATTAGTGGAGAATTCCCTGATGTTCAGTGGGAGTTTTTGGGTGTTAGAGAATTAAATCTTGACAAAGAAGCTACTTTCAATAATATTGACCTCTCACAAATCAATATGAAAGAAATTGCACCTTTTTACCCTGCTGAAATATTTAGAATGATTGGTCCTTCTTTCGGTCCACCGAATATGCCTGAAGATAGTATATTTTATTATTCGGCGGAATCAAGTGCAGACCAATATAGTGGTGCAACTGATATGCACAGACGCGCCTTTGTTGTTCATTTCCAACCACCAAATCAATCAGGCTGGTATAAACTACGATTTGAATCGAGAACTAACAGAATCCTTGGTGTCAAAGCCGACCAAAAAGTGGATGCTGTAAGTGACGAAGCTACAGTCAATATTGGTACTGTCCAATTAACTGTTCGCGATTTGAGAAAGGTTATGAAAGAATTGACTTTGCGTCTTGATAAATATAGTTTGCCATCGCTTGAATCTTTAAGCGAATCGGATAATATTGTTGATTTCAACAAAAAATTAAACGAAGCAAAAATGGAAGCATCTACTGAGGATGACGCTGAAGAAGTAATCGGAAACATCAATCTTTATGGTTACATTGTGAAGCTTTTAGCTCCGGGACAATCTGTGAATTTTGAACAAAACAGAGGTAGTATCGAATTTAACATTCGTGTTGTCACTCCTACGCCTACAATTGCCTCTCCGACTATAACTATGCCAACTTATTTGCCTTCATTTGATGAGGTTGAAGCTGTATTTGAATTCAATATTTCACCTTACCAGCCAAACCAAAACAATTTAACCGGTATTGTCAAGGACAAGAATGGCAATACTATTGCAAGACTTAACTTCCAACCCCTTGACCAAATTGCAGGACTTGGAATAGCTGAACCTCCATCCGGAGAAAGCAGGCTATATCGTGGTGTAGTAGATAAAGTACTATCTCCAGGTAAATATGATGTTGAAATTACTCATCAATTGTCTACGAAATCAGAAGATAAGACAATGGAGCTTGAAATATTCTCAACGAGTCTGACAGAACAATCAGAATCGAATTTGAAAACAAGAATGAGTTCATTTGCCTTCTACGGTTATCCATTGATATTCAATGTTGAACCTACTTCAGGTGGTAAGATTCCGGCTAAGGACTTCCGTATTACTGTGAAAACTGATGCAAATAATCAATATCCTGAAACTTATGGGCTTGGTATCGGTAGTGATTATGGCTTCTATTTCACTCCTGATGCAAAAGAAGTGACTTTGAGAATTGCGTGGATACAACCTCTTACTAACCGTGAAGTTGATTTATTCCCTGAAGCTACTTTCCCGATTCGTCAAGAAGAACCAAGTATCCGCTCAGTCAGGATGAACGTTGACCCGAACGGACCACCGGCGAAAATAAGAATCGTAATTACCGGTATTAGTGTATCCAAACCTCAAGCATCACGTGACCAATATGCAAATGTTGCTCTTCAAGTTGCAGGTGCTATAAATACTGACGGTTTGAAAGGATTCACTGCGATTACCGAACCAATGTTGGACGGTGACGCTGACGGTAACTATAGAATGGAATTTGAAATATCCGGTAAACTCGAAAGAGGCGAAACGAAAGTTGTAGGCGAAATAGTTGTACCTTTATCAGCGGTTGCTACTAACCCTGTTAACGGAATTCGCTCGGCACCGACTACTACTAGTTTAAGAATACCAATTAATTACGAACCCGCACGCGAAGGACAAAGACGTCCCGGTGGTGGTGGTGGGCTTCGCTAACAAGAAATTTTGAAGTATATATATTTTGATAAATAGTAAATTAATTAAATGAAAATAAAATGTTTGAATTGCAAGGGCTATAAAATGTTTAAGAAAACAACATTCATTGTCGTGTTGATTGCGACGCTGTTCCTGACTTTACCTGAACGCTCCGAAGCTCAAGTTGGCGACGAGTCTTTCAGAATGAAACTTGAGAGTATTCTTTTCAATTTTAAAAATTACAGATTTTCCAACATCTCTGTATATAGTCTCAAAGACCAAAAGGATATCCGTAGGATTATCAAGGATAGAGACGAAGCAGCAACTCTGGGAGAAATGGGAGTAACTGCTGATGAAGAATGTTTGAAAGGTGTAGATATTGCTGTTTTGCAAATGATTGAAACCGGTGTAAACAATGGTGACAATGCAGGTGCTATTCAACGTACTTTATTTGGTAGGTCATTGCCGATACCCGAATCTTTCGATTGTATTTTCAATTACTACAAAAGTAAAGACAGAGGCGTAATTGCACAAGTCCGTAATGTATATATTGTAACTACTCGTAAGGGTCGCGAACAACTCACTCCCAATACTATTATTGCGATGATTGTATCGTATTCTGATGAACGTAATTTGTCAAGAAATATAAACAGACCCTCTCCGACAAATGTATATACTTATCCGGAATTGAAAGAGCATACACTCGACCCTAAAGATTACCGTGCAGACAATCTTTACGATTTGCTGATGAATGCATTCATGCAAGGCATGGTAGAAGATAAAACTCTCGAAGCACAAGGAATTGGTACTTATATCAAATTCTTTGCACCTCAAGCAGGCGTGACCAAATCTCTTATCAGCAACGAATCTCAAGTTCAAAGTTTCGATATTCAGTCTTTCAAAAGAATTTCTGAAGGTCAAGCTCTTGATATAACTGATAAATTCAATGAAATTATCGTAAGCGGTGATTTAATCAGTTGGAGACAATATGACTACCCGATGTTAGTTTATCCTGATGGATATACTGATACTTTGGACAGACGCCCCAATCTTGCTTTGCCAAAATTTGGTGTAGAACTAAAGTATGGTATCGAAAGCATAAATTACCCTTCTTTCTGGAGTGAAAGAATGACAGTTAGTGCTATTTGGGAAGCTGTCAAATTGGGTGTAATCCTTCCTACAAGCGGTTGGTCAAATCTTTCAACTGATGTTTACAACCTCGAAAGAACATTGACCCATGCCGGTGTAGGTGTAGCGGGTGAATTTGATTTCCCATTTGCAGTTATCCCTAAAAGTGGTATATTCAACGCTGCATTGGGTTATGTATTTGGAGATGCAGTCGAAGGTCCTCGCGAAAGAAATCTTTCACCCGATACTTATGTAACCAACCCTTTTGATTTGGACTATTTAATTCGCTACAATGCCCAATTGCATTATACCTTCGCCGTCGCAATTGATAGAGACTATCTACTCAGATTTGGATTAGGTGGTACAATTTATGGTTAGAAAAATGGTATCATAATAGTGAAGAAAATCCCGAAACTCGTCGAAATGAGATTACCTACGAAAGACTCGGCGACGAATCAATTGGTGGAATTTCCGGACGAATAGATTTTATGGCTCGTGGATTGTCAACTCCATTTGGTGTTACAATGCAATATTTTGACGAAGGATTATATACTAATGTATGGCTTCAAGTTCCGATAGTTGATAATACATTCTCATTGAGATTGGATGCTAAAGGCTTTTTCAAAGCATTTACAGAAGACCCTCGTATGTGGGAAAAGAAAAGCGTGTTTTTACCGATGGCTCGATTCATTGTTAATTTTTAATCGAATTTTGTAAACTTATAACGAAAGTGATTATGAAAAAGATTGTAAACTTTATTATTTTTTCGGCTGTATTGGTTATGTTAACCAATTCTGAAGCCAAAACTCAGATATTAGACAGACAAGGAGTCATTGATTCGCTTACGACAATGGATCCGCAAATTGTTCAGTATTTTCCACGTTGGAAAGTATGCGAACCGGATTTGTTAGTCCAAATATATCAGTCTTTTCTGTATCATGGTTACCCCGAAAGTAGCTTGAGTAGAGAAGATATTCAAATACTTGCCGCACCGCGGGAGTTTGATTATGACCCATTTGAAATATTGATGATTACTTGTGGCAGTGAAGATATGAATGCCACAGAAATCGAGGCTACTTTCAGCGACGTTTTGGTTGGTTTTCTGGCTGGTAATTTGTTCTATTCAGGTATGCTACGCGGTGAACCTAATGATTATGCACGTCGCGATTATTGCTATACCGATTTGCCAACCCAAGCTCCTATCACTCCTTCGCAAGCCGAAATCATCACCGATTATTTAGACCGACCTACAAATGTTGACCATGCTTTTACATTGTCGCTTTTCGAGCAAGCTATGAAAATCGGTGAAACAGGTTTCTGGTTACGTTCCATTATGGGTACTGACCAAGTTGGTTACCATTTCTGGTCTGCAGGCGAAGCGAAACTTTTGCTCCAAAGACCACTCTATATTAATAATGATTTAGAAACAAATAAAGGTATTCCTTATTTGATAAATGCTTACTTAGGTGGTGGCTATCGTCTTTCGAGTGGTTTGGCTAATAACAACTCATTGCTTAGTTGGGTTGCCGACCGTACTCTTAATGCCGGACCCGGTGGTAAATTGATTTTTGGTACTGATGTTCATGCTTGGTTCCACCCTGCATTCGGTTTAGGATTGAATGTTGAGTTGCCTATGCAAAAAGTCGGAACTCAAACAATTGATTTTAAAACTTATGGTAAGTTTGAAAACGAGGATAGAAATGTTCAATTCAACGACTCAAGACCTTATGATATTACTCATACAGTTCCTCTCTTAAGAGCTACCGGACAATTTACTGCTTTCTATCATTGGTGGTTAGATAAGAGAAATCCGGAAAATTATTTCAGATTTGATTTTGGTATCAATTATACCGAAGTAAGCGAAGCGGCATTATACGAAGAACCGATTGAAGGTTTTGGTCCTATACATAGAATTACTGATGAAAACGTTGACGGTTTGAAGACATACAAGCCAAATGAAGTTGCTGATTGGATGTTTTTCAAAGTATCCTACAGAAGCCAAGCAGCTTTCCCATTCGGAGCAAGTGTTCAAATTTCAAACCAAGTATTTCTTGCCAGAGTCTTTATGCCATTATTTGGTGATTGGTTCTATCTTGAAGGCAAATACTCAACAACTATGAGAGATGCAAGACCTTTTGAAATACAGAATTTCTTCATGATATCGCCCGTTATAAGATTGACTATATAATTTCGTTATGAAACCCCGTAATGATATTTTTATATTGGTTGCGGGGTTTTGTATTTTGACTAAACCGATTTATTTTAAAAAGTACCTAAAAGCTTAAAATGTTAACCAATTTGTTGCATATAAAAATTGTTCATGCGATTCTGATTTTGTTCATATTAATGGCAACGGATATATTCTCGCAGTCTGAAAATCAGGAATCTGATGACAAGGCTCGGGAAATACTCGAAGACGCCAGAGTTCAATCTGCCCGCCAAGAAATAGAAATTACCGTCCGTAGTGTTGACATCACAACGTTCCCTATGATTAAAATCATGATTGAAGCCTATAATCGACTTGGTGAGCCACTTGATACACTTACTGCCGAAAACTTATTCGTCTTTGAAAAGGGGAGAAGACGTGATATTCTTAAGGTAGAGAAAATTCCGGTCGCTGAAAATGTGCCTGTTGATTTCGTTTTTGCCGTTGATATAACAGGCTCAATGCAACCAATCATCAACTCAATCAAATCAAATATTTCCTTTTTCACCCAAACTCTTGTCAAACGTGGTATTGATTATAGATTGGGTTTAATTTTGTTTAGCGATGATATTGAGAAAGTTTATAACCCGACTTCAAATGTATCAGACTTCTTGAAATGGTTAAATCCCGTGAAAGCACGTGGTGGCGGTGATGAAAAAGAAAATGCTCTCGAAGCATTAGAAGCGGCAGCTAAGATGATAGATTGGAGAGAGGAATCAAATCGTGTTTGTGTTATGATTACCGATGCTCCATATCACCAAAAGGGCGAAGATGGGCATGGCGTGACAGACCAAACTACTTCAAGTATAATAGAAATGATGCAAAAAAATGATATTCGTGTCTTTACGATTGTTCCTCCAAAACTCACAAATTACAAGGTGATTTCGAGTAAAACACGCGGAACCTTTTATGATATTGATTATCCCTTTTCGACTATTTTGGATAACTTCTCAAGCCAGTTGACAAATCTTTACTATTTGACGTTTGAATCAACCGAAGAAACGATACCCGATTCTATCGAAATTGCCTTGTTCAGCAGTGACAGTAAACAATTGATTAGAAAAACAATCCCTATTGTCGAACTTGGTAGAAAATTAATCATAGAAAATTTGCTTTTCCAGACTAATCGTGCCGATTTGCCTGAAATCGTTCGCGAACTTGACATTTTAGCCGAGTTCATGGAAAATAAGAAGAATATCAATATCTTAGTAGAAGGGCATACCGACGACATTGGTTCTCATCATTTGAACGACAAATTGTCCGAAGCAAGAGCCAATAGTGTCCGAAATTATTTGATTCAAAAGGGTATCTCTCCCAAACGAATTGAAATAAAAGGGCTCGGAAAACGCAGACCACTTGCCACCAATGATACCGAATTCGGCAGAAGACTCAATCGTAGAGTTGAGATTGTGATAATTTCTACGTAGGCAAATGCAGAATATATAAGTTGAAACTCAAGGCTGTTCATTAGAGCAGCCTGTTTTTTAGTACAAAACAGTTCAGTCCAAATGACAACATAGCCCACGAATTCATTCGTGGGTGAGGAATTTCATTTTCATTTTAACCGTGAGTGCTTTCATTCTTTTGCAACCATTAAAATGGTTATAAATTCCTTATCATTCCTATTTCCCACGGTTAAAACCGTGGGCTATGTTATCCTCATTCGAGTTTTGTTCTAGCTTGACAGTTCTGTCCAAATGACAACATAGCCCACGAATTCATTCGTGGGTGAGGAATTTTATTTTCATTTCTAACCATGAGCGAGTAACCATTAAAATGGTTTTAAATTCCTTATCATTCCTATTTCCCACGGTTAAAACCGTGGGAAATGATATCCTCCCCTCAAGTTATCGTCCTATCAAAAACCATATTTGAAACCAATTGTGGGAACAAGAAAAGTTTCCCATGTTGCAAAGTCTGAATAATAAACCGCAGGGAAGGACAATTCCAAGTAGAGTTTTAAATTTCCATAAAGCGGAATATAGGCGCCTGCATTTGGAATTATTGCTATTCCATCATAATTACCATGATAATATTTATTATATGAGCTGCCGTAGAACATTCCAACTGAAAGAAATGGTTCGAAAACATAAAATTTAGGAGTTTGTACTGATGCCGAAGCACCAAATACACCCATCAATGTTACATTTTCTTCGAATGCTGCCGCCACCAAAGGAGATAAGTAAAATTTATAGGGAGAATTGGAATCATTCAGCCGTATAAATGCATTAAGGGATAAGCCATGCTTGAATTTTAGACCATCATTCATCGAATTAACATCAGCCCAATACTTTGCCTGAAGCATAAAACTATTTGTAAAAGAATGTTGTAAAGCCGCCATAAATCCATTATTCATATCATTTTTTTCCTCATCGCTGCTTGTCAGGGGCAATCTTTCATAAGCTGCGATAAGGTTAGTATTGTCTTTTTTTATTTCATCGGGTAAATTAATTGAGGGGCTATAAACAAGACTCTGGCAAGAAGAGATTAGTACACAGCTGAATGTCACGATGAAAAACAAACCAATGACGTTTTTTTGAAGCTTTAAACCCTTTTGTTCCATAATCCACACCTTTTAAATGTTAAACTATTCAACACCAAATTTCAAATGCTATTCATATGCTTCTTAGCTATGCTCTTAAAATCAGCTTTTGACTTTTGCAACTTTCCTTTTACCGGAAGTTGGCATGAGCATACTTACAATTCCCATGATAGTCGATAAAAAAAATGTTTTTGTAGTTATTGGTTCGCTAAACAACAAAGTAACAATGAAAAAACATGCAAAACTGAATATGAACGTTTTAACATAGTCTAAAACTAAAGTCTTTCTACTTTCAACCCATCCGATGATTTTTTGAAGCTTTAAACCCTTTTGTTCCATAATCCACACCTTTTAAATGTAAAACTATTCTTAAATAACAAAAATAATAAAACAAAAGCAAATTTCAAATGCTTTTCATATGCTTCATTTTCTCGGCTCTTAAACTCAGCTTTTAGCTTCTTCTGGTTTCCTTTTTACTATGAATGGTATTGTTATAAATATCAAACCTAAGATTACCGATAAATACAATGTTTTGGCAGTTATTGGGTCGCCAAATAACCAATTGCTAATAGGCAAAATTGAAAAACCTAATATGAATTCAAATATTAAGATTAAGCTGAAATATTTTTTGAAAACAATTTTTTCACCATATGAAATATATGTCAAATCATATTTTTTGTATGCATAGAACAAATAAGCGGCAGATATGAGCGGCGGTAGAAAAAAGAGTAATGAAAAATATACCTCAAAATAAATTGTTGACAAAATGCCAAATGCACAACTGAATGTCATGATGATGAAAAACAAGACCTTGATGATTTTTTGAAGGTTAATTTCCTTTTGTTCCATAATCCACACCTTTTAATGTTAAACTATTCTTAGAATAACAAATATAATAAAACAAAAGCGAATTCCAAATGTTTATCGGAATCATCAATAAAATTTGACTAATCTTTTAAATCTGCGACTTGATATAAGACATCGTAAACAATGGCTTGAGTTGAATCCCATTTGCGCTAAGTGCTTCAGTTCCGCCGGATTCTCGGTCAATAACGCACAACGCTGTATCAATGACAGCTCCACGTGTGCGGAGTTCATCCACACTAAGAATGATTTGCCCGCCACTTGTGACGACATCCTCGATTATTAGGATTTTCTTTCCCTGAATATCCGGACCTTCGGCTAATTTACTCGTACCGTATTCTTTCGCATGTTTTCGGACAAACACGATTTTCTTATTCAACTTCATAGCTAATGCTGTCGCTATGGGAATTCCACCCATCTCCAATGCACCCAAATAATCAAAATCATCGCCAACGATTGCTGCCATTTGCTCTGCGATTTCGTTCAACAAAGTCGGGTCAGCTTCAAATTGATATTTATCGAAATATTCGTTGCTGATTTTGCCCGAACGCAGGAGGAATTCACCTCTAATATAGGCGCTGTTATATACTGCTTTTGCTAATTCTGCTTTATTCATTTTTTGCATCTTTATTTATCATTTAAAATTTCCGTGGGCATATCAGCATAGATGTAAATTGCGATTGCTATTGCAGCCACACATTGATTGAAAACCCGCTTATCGATTTTGTCCACAGTGTCGCTATGGGCATGGTGATACCAGAAATATTTGCCCGCATCGTCAGTGGAGAGGCTCATTCCCGGGACTCCTGTTTCCATCATCGGGCGAATATCCACACCACCACCTGAAGGCAAAACGGCTGTATCATCTACTTTTTTGAGCAATGGCTCAATTTTCTTGAATTCATTGAAAATTTTGTCCGGTGCTGTAAGCCTAATTGCAGAAGGTCTGAAAGCACCGCCGTCCATCTCGAACATTAAGACGTGATTTTCATGTTTGCGTGCATCACGATAAGCATTGCCACCTTTGACACCGTTTTCTTCATTAGTCCACATCACAACGCGTAAAGTCCGTTTTGGAATCAAATTCAGCTCTTTGAGCAATTTTACGGCTTCCCAAGTGGCGATGCAACCGCTTGCATTGTCATGTGCTCCGGTGCCTGCATCCCACGAGTCCGAGTGACCGCCAATTGCCAAAATTTGGTCAGGAAATTCGCTTCCTTTGACTTCGCCCATCACATTGTAGGACATTATATCGGGCAAAGTTTCAGCTTCCATATATAGCTTGATACGCGGTTTTATATCCCGATTTTGCAAACGCATAAGCAATTCTGCATCTTCGGGACTTATCGCAGCGTGGGGGATTTTTTTGACCGAATCTACATAACCCATCATTCCTGTGTGTAGGTTGCGTGTCGTTGCCGGGCTGACTGAACGGATGAGTGAAGCTAATGCACCGTATTGAGCGGCACGTATGGCACCATAAAAGCGATATTGGACTGATTGTCCGTAGCTATTGAATGCTTGGTTGAAAACTACAATTTTTCCGCTAATTTCATCTTTGCGTTTTTCCAAATCGTCAAAGTCGCTCAGCACGATGACTTCAGCAGTAATTCCCTCTTTTGGAGTTCCGATACTGCCACCAAGCCCAAATATTGGTATGTTTGCCTCGCGGGGGTGCAGCAATGTGCAATATTCATACCCACGCACCCAATGTGGCACCATAACTTCATCTTTGCGGACATCTACGAATCCATCTTTTTTAAATTCATTTTCAAACCAATCAATTGCGAGTTCGAGATTTTTCGAGCCGCTCAATCGAGGTCCGAATACATCGCAAAAATATGCTAATCTATCCCAAGATGAGCTGTCTTTCAGGGCTGCACTTATGATTTTATCGACAACCGCAGCGTATTTTTCCACAGGATTATAATCCGAAGTTTGGGTATAAACTTTGGAATGCGCTATGATTGAAATGAAGACAGTGAGAAAGGCAAATCTGTAAAAATTTATCATATATTTTATTTAGCTATGATTATAAATTCTGTTCTTCGATTTTTGGCTCGTCCTTCGGGTGTATCATTGGAAATTACCGGCTTTGACATTCCGAATCCACGATAGCGTAATCTGCGTTCTTCGATTCCTCTAAATATCAAGGCATCGTAAACCGCTTGGGCACGACGCTCGGACAAATCTTGGTTATATTCTTGAGTGCCAACGTTGTCTGTATGCCCGTGAATATCGAATCGGAGTTTGGGCCATGTGTACATCAAGTCAACTAATTCATCCAAAGTCGGATAAGATTCGGGTTTAATCACGGCACTATCGAAATCAAAAAGCACAGGTCGGATGATTGTATCAGATAGCGATAGCCAGCCGGAGGTATCATAGAATCCATCAGCAATAAGTGAATCCGCTCTTCCGGGCACATTCAAACCCGAATACACATGATGATATCCCCAGTAAACCGGCGGAGTGTATGTAATGCGATAATGATAGCGCAAACTCAAATAAATGTCACGGAAAATGTCAATCAATTGCTCTTTGGAGTAAGCTTTGTAATATTTGCCACCTGTATATTGGGCTAATTGCTTCATGCTTTCATCTTTCGAATAACCGAAAGCAACACAGAAAACGTGGATTTTCTCACGATTTGCTCTTTTGATTAGCGAATCTATACTTGCTTTGGAGTAGTTATCATCGCCATCAGAAAGCACCACAACCACACGCGGGTCTTCAATCGGAGTGCCATCCAAAATATCATAACTCGACCAAACAGCGTCACGCATTGCACTAAATAGCCCAATTCCGCGGCGATAAGTCGAGCGATAGCGTTTCAAAATTTCGGCAGTATCCTTCATCAAAGGTACTTTTATGTCAAGGTCCTTGTTGAAAGTTGCCAAGGCAATATTGTCAACGTCAAATTTCATTGATACAAATAGCTCTGTTGCGGTAAAAATCGCATCGAGAATTGCATCCATCGAGCCGCTATAATCAACCGATAAAACTAAATTATAAGCTATTGAGTCACCTGCCCCATATTCACGAACTGTGAATTCGGGAATTGTTTCCTGGCGAATGTTGTAATGCTTACCCAATTCTTCACGTAGCGAAGTAAAGTACGTTATATTCGGGTCTTTTCGGTATGGGTCGCCCATATTTGTAATAAAATAACCCGACGAATCGAACACTCGCGCGATTAGCCTAATTTCCTTAGGGTAATCTTCAGGTTCGACACGGTAAATGTCATAAATTAATTTGTTCGGGTCGGCAGAATCAATTGGCAATGTGCCTTTCAGGTAGATTTCTTTTTTTGTGGTGTCAATTAGCCCGTACTCCACATCCATTTCCCAAATTTCCTGTTGCAAGGCAAATCCGGTTTTTCGGGGTGTCGAGCAAGAATACACAGATAGTGCAATAAGCACAAAAACTGCTATCAGCAAAAACGGTGTGTTTATTGTTATTTTATGGTTCATCAATATTTTTTATATCCCATGATTATTCCGTCGCCTACGGGTACAATACAAGTGAAATAATTATCTCGAGTCCTGAAATATTCGTTGAAACTTCTGAGTGATTTCACATCGTCTGGGTTTCGTTCAGGCTTCGTATCCAAAATAAATCCAAATGCAAAAGCATTATCAGCCGCAAAGATGCCACCTATTTTAATTTTTGGTGTTATATTATTCAAATAATATAAATATGACGGCTTATCTGCATCAACAAAGACGAAATCAAATTGATTTTGGGTACGAAATTCTTTAACAAAAGTTTTGCCGTCTGCCAAAACTACATCGATTTTGTTTGCCAAACCTGATTCAGACACCATTTTGCAGGCAAATTCATAATGCTTGGGCTCATTTTCTACTGTGATAATTTTGCCATCATCAGGCAAAGCCCTTGCCATAGTAATCGCTGAATAAGCTCCCAGAGTACCGATTTCCAGAACATGCTTTGCATTAATCGAATGTAGCAAAAACTGCATGAATTTCCCCTGCTCCGGAGAAATCGAGATAGGGGGCAGTCCGGCTTCTTGTGCTTTAATTTGTAATTCTGCCAAAAATTCGTCTTCCGACGAAAAATTTTTCTTCAGATACGCGAAAAGTCTGTCGTCAACTATTGTTGCTCTGTTTGACATAAATTTTAACTATTCCTGTAATTTTTCAAAATTATGGTCTCGTGCCTAATCGCAAATTCACATTGACACCGTGGTCTTTGACCATTTCCAAAAAGATTCCAAGGTTTTTGACTGTGGAATCCAACTGCATGGCAAGTTCCTTGTCGTAAATAATCTTATTCACAAATCCATCGCCACTTTTGATTTCTGTCACCACCATATTCAAATTGTCAATCAAACCTCTTGCATCAGTCATTACCGAGTCTGCGGAGCCTATGAAGCCGCGCGCATCGGTGATTGTTCTTTGCAAATCGTCAACTATATTGTTGATTTTGGGGCTATTTGTTTCGACTGCTCTTTTCAATTCCGATGTCAGATAATTTATATCATTCAAAGATTTTTGGAGTGATGCACGATTATCAGCGAAAAAATCATTCAGATTGGTGCTTAATTCCTCAGCATTGCTAATGGTTTTCTTGACGCCGGAGATGAATTTTTCATCGGAAGTAATCGTTGAAATATTCGATGAAATTGTGTCCAAATTCCGAATCAAATTGATTGCATCGCTACTTACTTCGCCAATAATCGAAACGAGTTCGGATAGGTCTGGCGGCGTTCTGCCGGGCATTTCATTTGCAATATTGAATGCAGTTCCCGAACTTCCCGGGCTTATTTCAATTTTCTTACCGCCTGTGATTTCGAGCAGAGTGATTTTTGCCGTAGCGTCACTCATTATATCTTTTGAATTGCCGAGTTCAACCGAAATCAACACGGAGCCTTCGTCATTGCGTACTTCGCGAACTGTGCCGCGTTTGACACCGTTTACTACTACAGGTTCGGCTATTTGAATACCCGCAGAATTTGGGAATCGAATTTTAATCAGTTGGGATTTGGGTGTAATTGATAAATTTTTGCCGAATGTAAAACCCAAAACTAAGAGAATTACTGCAAGTATCGTTACTGCACCAACTTGTATTTCTTTTGAACGATTGTTTTTCATTTTTTGTGAGCGCTCATAAAGCGGAATTTGAATTAAAAGGGTATATCTTGGCTTTTACCCGAAAAAAAGTTGTCGTCTTCAAATGAATCTGAATAATCGCTGTCATCAAATGAAGTGCCTGATTCTTCTCCATTAAATCCGTCATTGTTCGTATAGTCTCGACCGTCGTATTTGTCCCGCTTGGTATCCAAAAGCAACATGCTTTCGGCAAGAATTTCCACAACATGCTTTTTTTGCAAACCTTTGTCGTCGATTGTCCGAGTTTGCAATCTGCCCTCAATATATATTCTTGACCCCTTTTTTACTAGTCTGTTAATTACCTCTGCAAGCCCTCTCCATGCCACAACAGTATGCCAATCGGTATGTTCTTTCATCGTGCCTTCTCGGTCTTTCCAAGTTTCAGAAGTTGCTATTCTGAATGATGTCACCGGAATGCCGCTCGGGGTGTGCTTCAATTCGGGGTCTCTGCCCACATTCCCGATTATCATTACTTTATTAAGTGTTCTCGACATATTTTACTCCTTCGCTTTTATTACAATTTTCAATGTCTTTTGTCAATTGCCGTTTTTTCCAATTCCAAATATAAAAATTACAGCCAATACAAAAAAAATAATTTTCCAACATTACATCGGAAAATTATCATTTTGCGAAAATTTTATCAATTAT